>NZ_JBDWLR010000044.1:0-73418 GCF_039973035.1 Sedimentitalea sp. | reverse complement strand
CCGAAAATCGTCGACTGGTACATGGACGGAAAGATCGAAATCGACCCGATGATCACCCACACCATGAGTCTTGAGGACATCAACAAGGGCTTTGACCTCATGCACGAGGGCAAATCCATCAGGGCTGTCGTCGAGTATTGAGCAACTCAGATGCAATCACCCTACGCCGCGCGACTGAGGCGGACCATGACGCGCTGTGGGACATGCTCCGCCCGGTCTTTCGGGCGGGGGATACCTATGCAATGGACCCGGACATCGACCGCAATGGCGCGCTGGACTACTGGTGCGGCGCTGACGCCGGAGTCTGGATCGTCGAAAATGATGGCCAAACCCTCGGCAGCTATTACTTAAAGACAAATCAGCGGGGTGGCGGGGCGCATGTCTGCAATTGCGGCTTTGTCACCTCCCCCGCAGCGCGGGGAAAGGGTGTGGCGCGTCTCATGTTGGACCATGCCCTGCAATCCGCCCGTGATGCTGGTTATTACGCAATGCAGTTCAATTTTGTCGTTGCCAGCAACGTCCGCGCCATCGATATCTGGACCCGTGCCGGATTTGACACCGTCGGCCGTCTACCCAATGCCTTTCGCCACCCGAAAGTCGGATTGGTTGATGCGCTGGTGATGTATCGCCGGTTGTGAGAGTCCCGTCCTTACGATAGGCCAAGCCCATGACAAACCCTGCAAAACCCCCGCTTCTTGCTGTCCTCATCGACGCTGACAACATTTCCGCCAAACACGCCGAGGCGATGTTCGAAGAAATCGCATCGCTTGGCGAGGCCAGCATCCGCCGCATCTACGGTGATTTCGCAGGTGGCGGCCCGCAAGGCTGGACCAAGGAAAAACTGGCGGCGTTGGCGATCGTGCCGCACCAGCAGTTCGCCAACACCACCGGCAAGAACGCCAGCGATATCGCGTTGGTGATTGATGCGATGGATATCCTGCATTCCGGGCGGTTTGACGGCTTTGTGCTGATCTCGTCCGACAGCGATTTCACCCGGCTGGCCAGCCGCATCCGCGAACAGGGCCTCGATGTGTTCGGTATGGGCATGCGCAAGACCCCGACGGCCTTCGTCAAGGCATGCAAGCGGTTCATCTATGTCGAGAACTTGATTTCAGACGCCCCGAAACCCAAGCCAAAACAGACCAAAAGCGACGAACAGGTCGAGCCGACCTCGGCACTGGATGATCCGGCCAAACTGGTGATCCGGGCGATGGACGCGATTGATCAGGACGACGAATGGTTCACACTGGGTCAGATCGGACAGTTCATCACCGCCGCAAATCCCGATTTTGACACTCGCAGCTATGGCAAACGCAAGCTCAGCGACCTAATCGCGACGCTGAAGGTCTTTGAAACCAAACGCGGTGATGGGAATCAGATACTGGTGCGGCGGCTCGATTAGCGGGCCGCCTGAACGGACGTCTAGTCAACCGAACCTTCACGCACGGTATCAATCATCAACCGCACGTTCTCCGGGTCGGCATCGGGTGTGATCCCATGTCCCAGATTGAAGATATGTGGCCCGCCCGAAAAGGCGCGGACTATGGCGCGGGTGTCGTAGATCAGCGCCTGCCCCCCTGTCACCATATGTGAAGAGGCCAGATTGCCCTGCACACACCCGTCGGTCTGAACATGGGCGGCGGCCCAGGCGGGATCGACCGAATTGTCCAGCGCCACGCAATCGACGCCGGTCGCACGGGCAAAACCCACGTATTTCTCACCGGCCTCACGCGGGAACCCGATGACCGGGGTCGACGGGTGACGCTGTTTCAGCGCTGCGGTGATGCGGCGGCAGGGTTCGATGGCGTATTTGTCAAAATCATCTCCGCGCAACGACCCGGCCCAACTGTCGAAAATCTTGACGACTTCGGCACCCGCTTCGATCTGCATCGACAGGTAATCAATCGTGGCGTCGGTGATCCGATCAAGCAGCGCCTCAAACAGCGCCTTGTTTTCCTCGCGCAGCGCATGGGCCGGTCCCTGGTCGGGCGTGCCACGACCCGCAATCATATAGGTCGCCACCGTCCACGGGGCACCGGCAAAACCAATCAGCGTGGTGTCAGACGGCAAGGCACCTGTCAGAATGCGAAGGGTGTCATAGATCGGCGACAGCGTGTCGTGGATCGCGTCAGCGGGCTTTAGAACGTCGAAATCGCCTTGGGTCGTTACCGTGGACAGACGCGGCCCTTCGCCGGTCACGAACCACAGATCGACCCCAAGGGCCTGTGGGATCAAAAGAATATCCGCAAACAGGATTGCGGCGTCAAAGCCATAGCGGCGAATGGGTTGCAGCGTGACCTCTGCCGCCAGTTCACTGTTGTAACACAGCGAAAGGAAATCTCCCGCTTCGGCCCGTGTGGCGCGGTATTCGGGCAGATAACGTCCAGCCTGACGCATCATCCAGATCGGCGGCACCGCCTGTGTTTCACCCGCCAATGCGCGCAAAATCTTTTTGGTCTCGCTCATCGCGGCCTCCCGAATACATTTCGCGCCATGCGTCCTGTCTGGGGGCGACAATGTCAAGCCCGAGCGCTTGTAAGGCTAATTTGACGCGACTAAAGAGGACGCATGACACAACAACTTCCCACGCTCGATACTCCGTTGCGGATCGGCACCCGAGGCTCTCCTCTGGCGCTGGCGCAGGCCTATGAAACGCGCGACCGTCTGGCACGCGCCTTTGATCTGCCACATGAGGTGTTCCAGATCGTGGTGATCAAGACCACGGGTGACGCTGTTCAAGACAGGCCGCTCAAGGAAATCGGCGGCAAGGGGCTGTTCACCCGCGAGATCGAAGACGACTTGCTGCAGGGTCGGATCGACATCGCCGTACATTCGATGAAGGATATGCCGGTACAACAACCCGCCGGTCTGCTTTTGGATACCTATCTGCCGCGCGAAGACGTGCGCGATGGCTTTGTTTCCCCCACGAAATCAGCGCTGACCGAACTGGCCGAGGGCGCGACCGTCGGCACGTCGAGCTTACGGCGCAAGGCACAGCTTTTGAATCGGCGGCCCGACCTGAACGTGGTCGAGTTTCGCGGCAATGTGCAGACCCGATTGCGCAAACTTGACGAAGGCGTGGCCGATTGCACGTTTCTCGCAATGGCAGGACTCAATCGGCTAAAGCGTGACGATGTGCCTGCCACCCCAATCTCTGAGGATTCGATGCTGCCGGCGGTTGCGCAAGGGGCCATCGGGATTGAACGCCGCACGTTTGATACACGCACCGCCGATATGCTGGCAGCCATTCATGATACGCCAACCGGCGAACGGCTGGCTGCGGAACGGGCGTTTCTGACGGCACTCGATGGATCATGCGAAACGCCGATTGCCGGGCTTGCCGAACTTGACAACGGGCAGCTGCGATTGCGCGGCGAGGTGCTGCGCCCGGATGGGTCAGAACGCATTCATGACGATCAAGCCTGCGATATCAAAGATGGCGCAGAGCTTGGTCAGGCGATGGCGGAGAAACTGCTTGCAGAGGCTGGCGAAGGCTTCTTTGACTGGCACTGAGCCAAAGTGACGCCGCGATCTGTTTGACAGGTTGCACCGCGATCTGGGACGCTATTGCAGGAGGATCCTGCATATGACACCGGGAAAGGCGTTTCTGAGCACCGATGAAATTCGCCCATTGGCGGAGCGATCCGATCTCATGGGGTTTTGGCTGGTCACTCATTGCTGGGCCACGATTGCTTTGGCGGTGGCCTTGTTCGCTATCTGGCCCAACCCGCTGACCTTTGTGTTCGCGGTTCTTGTTGTCGGATCGCGGCAATTGGGTTTGGCGATCCTGATGCATGAGGCGGCGCATAACGCCTTGTTCAAATCGCGCAAGCTGAATGATGTCGTGGGCGAATGGTTTTGCGGTCGGCCGATCCTCGCAGAACTTATGGCCTATCGGCACTATCACCTGACGCATCATCGGTTCACCCAAACCGACAAGGACCCGGATCTGGCGCTCTCGTCCAAGTTCCCGACGACGCGCGCATCGTTAAAACGTAAATTCATCCGGGATCTGACGGGTCAAACCGGTTACAAACAACTCGCCGCGCAGATCATGATGTCGATCCGGCTGGCGGGCGATGATGAGGCCGTAGAAGCCGCGTCGAGTGATTTCGCACAAGCGTTCAAGGCGCGCGACCTGTTCAAATCCTTGCCGGTCTTTATCGGGATCATCGTTCTGATGGGTGCCATCGGAGACTGGTGGTGGGGACTTGCATTCTGGCTGCTGCCCTATCTCACCTGGTTTCAATTCGTCCTGCGGGTGCGCAATATTGCCGAGCATGGCGCAACGGAAGCATCCGAAAACCCACTGCAAAACACGCGCACTACGCTGGCCGGGCCAATCGCGCGCCTGTTTGTCGCCCCCTATTGGGTAAACTACCATCTGGAGCATCACCTTGTGATGCATGTCCCCTGCTGGCGTTTGAAAAAGATGCATGAGCTCTTGACCGAAAAGGGTGTCACCGAGCAAATGCGCGTTGCGCCGTCGTACCGGCAGGCGCTGGTCGAGGCCGGTTGGAAAACAGCCGAGCCGTAGGAAATCGTCAATTTTCCTTCGCTCGCCTTGCTCTGGGCGGGGAATGTAGTGTTGATGGTGGTGAAATAGGACGACCACCAAAAGGATGCGACAGTGCCCCAAGACCTGAGCAAATGGACACCGCGCCAAATACCTGAACGGCAGGTGATCGAAGGCCGTTATGTGCGGCTGGAACCCTTGGATGCGGAGCGGCACGGTTCAGACCTGTTTGGTGCCTCCAGCGTCGCGGATGCGGGTGACAGGTTTCGCTGGCTGCCGGAATACCCCGCGCAGAAAGAGACAGAGTTCATGGACTGGATGCACCGTGCAGAAGCGAGCGCCGATCCCCTCTATTTTGCTGTCATCGACCGTGAAACCGGCACCGCAGTCGGGCGTCAAACGCTGATGCGGATCGATGCGCAAAACGGTGTGATCGAGATCGGTAATATCTATTGGGGACCGGACCTGTCCCGGCGGCGCGGCGCGACCGAGGCGCTGTTCCTGTTCATGAAACATGTGTTTGATGATCTGGGATATCGGCGGTTTGAATGGAAATGCAATGATGACAATCTCCCGTCAAAAGCTGCGGCGCTGCGCTTTGGCTTTGTGGCCGAAGGCGTGTTTCGGCAGCATATGATCGTCAAAGGTCAGAACCGGGATACGGCATGGTTCTCGATCGTCGATGGCGACTGGCCGCGACTAAAGGCCGGTTACGAGAGCTGGCTAACCCCCGAAAATTTCGACGAGTCCGGTCAGCAAAAACAGAAACTACAGGCCTGTCTGGCGCAGGACTAACGCGTCTTGGGCAAGACCACGTTTGTATCCCACGCTTCGCAGTTTTTCGCGAGTTCCGGCAATAGCGGTTTGTCAGTAAAAAAGGTGTCGATTTCCGCCAGCGAGGCAATGCGCGCCGGGGCGCTGCGGGTGAATTTGGAGTGATCCGCAACAAGGAAGGTTCGGCGCGACTGGCGTATGATGGCCTGGCTGACTGCGACCTCCTGTATGTCGAAATCCAACAGATCCCCGTCGCGGTCCAGCGCTGAACAGCCGATCACTGCGAGGTCGAACTTGAACTGACGGATCGTATTGGCCGCGAGGTTGCCAACCAACCCGCCATCGGACCGCCTAAGATTGCCGCCCGTCACGATGACCTCGCAATCGGGGCTGTTGGCAAGAATATTGGCCACGTTCATATTGTTGGTCACGACCATCAGGTTGCGGTGACCCTGCAATGCCCGTGCCACGGCTTCGGTGCTGGTTCCGATGTTCATGAAAAGCGAAATGTCATCCGGCAATTGCGCCGCGCAGGCGTTTGCAATGGCCGTCTTGGCTGGGGCGTGCAGAGAGCGCCGTTCTTCATAGCCGATGTTATGGGTACCAGAAGGGAGCACCGCACCCCCATGAACCCGCTCCAGCCGACCAGCCTCGGCCAGTTCGGTCAGATCCCGCCGGATCGTTTGCAATGTGACATGAAAATGCGACGCAAGCCCGTCGACAGTAACCTTGCCATCGCGGCGCGCGATTTCGATGATTTCGGGGTGGCGAAGAGTTTGCGACATGTCCGTGTTCGTTTTTGCGCGTTTATGGTGCCATCAATTCAACAACAGGGCAAGCGCATGTGAGTCTGCGCGCGAGATTCGGTCAAATTCGCCGTGTGATTGAGGGAATGCAGGCGAGAAAACGTGACATTGTGCGTTCTAAGATCAAAATTACATCGACAAATCAATCGCCTGAATGAAAGCGAAAAAAAACGAAAATGACCTGTTGCCGTAAGCCAAAGGGTTTGGCATAGATTCAGGCACGGCTTACGCCATGGGAGGGACGTTTGACGGATCAGCGGGACATCAGTGTAACCGATCTCTTCATTATCGGTGGCGGCATCAACGGCTGCGGTATCGCCCGTGATGCTGCCGGACGTGGGCTTTCGGTAACGCTGGCCGAGATGAACGATCTGGCGAGCGCAACCTCTTCGGCGTCAACCAAACTGTTTCACGGCGGGCTGCGTTATCTGGAGTATTTCGAATTCCGGCTTGTCCGCGAAGCGTTGATCGAACGGGAAACGCTGTTGCGGGCAATGCCGCATATCAGTTGGCCGATGCGATTTATCATTCCTTATCATGAAGATATGCGGTTTGAATCGGAAACACCGACCTCTCGCCTACTGAGTATCGTTATGCCGTGGATGAAGGGCCGCCGCCCCCGATGGCTGATCCGTTTGGGTCTGTTCATGTACGACAATCTGGGCGGGCGCGAGATTCTGCCGGGCGCGAGTTCTTTGCAATTGCGCGGCTCGCCCGAAGGTGCGCCGCTGGACGACCGATTTGAAAAAGCGTTCGAATATTCCGACTGCTGGGTCGAAGATTCGCGGCTGGTGGTATTGAACGCTCGCGATGCAGCAGCCCATGGCGCGCAGGTGATGACCCGCGCCAAAGTACTGTCAGCGACGCGCGAAGGGGAAATCTGGCGCATCGAAACGAAAGACACCGAGACCGGCGAAACCCGCGAGCATCACGCGCGGATGTTGGTCAATGCAGGTGGGCCGTGGGTCGGCAATCTGATCCAGAACACCGTACGGCTGAATTCGACCGAAGGTGTGCGATTGGTGCGCGGATCGCATATCGTAACGCGGCGGCTTTACGATCACGACAAGTGCTATTTCTTTCAGGGCACCGACGGGCGGATCATCTTTGCGATACCCTACGAGACCGATTTCACCCTGATCGGAACCACTGACGCAGAACACCACGACCCCGATGTCCGGCCTGAATGTACGCCCGAAGAGCGGCAATATTTGCTCGATTTTGCAAATCAGTATTTCAAACAGGATATCGGTGAGGACGACATCGTCTGGAGCTATTCCGGGGTGCGGCCACTCTATGACGACGGTGCCAGCAGCGCGACGGCGGCAACACGGGATTACACGCTAAAGGTTGACGCGAATGGTGCGCCGGTGCTGAATATTTTTGGCGGCAAGATCACCACCTATCGCCGTCTCGCAGAGAGCGCGATGGACAAGATCGGCGCGGAACTGGGCGGCATCAAAGACAACTGGACCGCTGGCGTGCCCTTGCCCGGTGGCGACTTTCCGGTGGACGGGTTCGAAACGCAGGTCTCGGACCTGAAAAACGCCTATCCTTTCCTGAGCAATGTCTGGGCGCGACGTCTGGTGCGGGCTTATGGCACCGAGGCCCGCTCTATCCTGGGAACGGCAGAAACCGCCAGCGATCTCGGTCAGGATTTCGGAGCCACATTGACCGAAGCCGAATTGGCGTGGTTGATGAAACAAGAGTTCGCACGAACCGCCCAAGACGTGGTCTGGCGGCGCAGCAAGCTGGGCTTACGACTGAGCACAGAAGAGATTGCCGCGATTGACGACTGGATGGTCAGACATAACAGTCCCGCGAAGGCGGCGGCGATATGAGAGGAGCGCGTCGATGACGCTGGAACTGAAAGGCGTTTCAAAGACGGTTGGGGGGCAAACGCATATTCACCCCACTGATCTGACGCTGGAAAGCGGTACGATGAACGTGCTGTTGGGGCCGACTCTTTCGGGCAAAACATCGTTGATGCGCCTGATGGCCGGGCTGGATGTGCCCGCGACCGGCAAGATCATCTGGCGTGGCGAAGACGTGACCGGAATGCGTGTTCAGGACCGCAAGGTCGCGATGGTCTATCAACAGTTCATCAATTACCCGTCGATGAGCGTCTATGACAACATCGCGTCCCCGATGAAACTGCTGGGGCTGGACCGGGCTGAGATTGACAAGCGGGTCCGCGAAACCGCCGAATTGATGCAGCTGACACCGCAACTTCAACGCAAACCGCTGGAACTGTCCGGTGGGCAGCAACAGCGTTGCGCGCTGGCCCGCGCCTTGGTCAAGAACGCCGGTCTGGTGCTGCTGGATGAGCCGTTGGCCAATCTGGATTACAAGCTGCGCGAGGAACTGCGCATCGAGATCCCCAAGATTTTCGAGGCATCAGGCGCGATCTTTGTCTACGCCACCACCGAACCGGAAGAGGCGCTGTTGCTCGGCGGCAATACCGCAACCCTGTGGGAAGGTCGCGTGACACAGTTTGGCCCGACGCCGCAGGTATACCGCCAACCGGTCGATGCAACGACTGCACGGGTGTTTTCCGATCCGCCGATGAATTTCCTCGCGGTTTCCAAGACCGGAAACCAACTGGCTTTCGGAGACGGACAAAGCACGCCCGCGGTTGGCAAGCTCGCTGACCTGCCGGATGGTCGCTATACTGCAGGGTTCCGCCCCAACCATCTTGAAATCGGCAAGCACGCAGCGGACGCAATGCAATTCGTCACCCAGTTGGGTGTGACGGAATTGACCGGGTCGGAAACCTTTATTCACCTTGATCATCACGGCGAACGGTGGGTCGGCCTGATCCACGGGGTGCATGATCTGGCACTGGGCGAGGCACTGACGGTGTGGTTGGATCCGCGCCACGTTTACATCTTTGGCGAGGATGGCGCGCTGATCGCACCCGCCGCCTATGCAATGGCAGCCTGAGGGGGGGTAAGATATGGCAAAGATCACGCTCGACAATCTCGCACATTCCTACCTGCCCAATCCCAAGGGCGAGGATGACTTTGCGCTGAAGGAACTGAACCACGACTGGGACGACGGCGCCGCCTATGCTTTGCTTGGCGCATCCGGTTGCGGCAAGTCAACGCTTCTGAATATCATTTCGGGACTCCTCCAACCCAGTCAGGGGCGAATCCTGTTTGACGATCAGGATGTGACCCACGCCCCTACGGCCGAACGCAACATCGCGCAGGTTTTCCAGTTTCCGGTCGTCTATGACACGATGACCGTGCGCGACAATCTGGCGTTTCCGCTGCGCAATCGCGGGCGCGACGAAACCTATGTCGCCGAGCGGGTGCAGGAAATTGCCCGGATGATCGGCATGGAGGACTGGCTGGACCGCAAGGCGCGCGGGCTGACAGCCGACGCCAAGCAAAAGATCAGTCTGGGCCGTGGCATGGTGCGCAAGGACGTAAATGCGTTGCTGTTTGACGAACCGCTGACAGTGATCGACCCCCATATGAAGTGGGAATTACGCACGCAGCTTAAACGTCTGCATCACGATTTCGGTCACACGATGATCTATGTGACCCATGACCAGACCGAGGCGTTGACCTTTGCCGACAAGGTGGTGGTCATGTATGACGGACGCGTGGTGCAGATTGGCACCCCGGACGAGCTGTTTCAAACGCCGGAACATACGTTCGTCGGCTATTTCATCGGGTCGCCCGGTATGAACGTGATCCCCGCGCAGATTGAGGGCAATCGTGCCATTGTCGACGGAACCGAAGTGGCGCTTGCGCACGGCTACGGCCCGCTCGACGGCAAGGTAGAACTGGGCATTCGGCCGGAATTTGCACGGCTCAGCGTGAGCGACGGCCTGCCCGTCACCGTGCGCCGGATCGAGGACGTGGGCCGTCACAAGATCATCCGCGCAGAGCTGTTTGGAAACGAGATCAACATAATCGCGGGTGAAGACGACACCGTCAGTGCCGACATGAATCGCGTTACCTTCGATGCAGCGCATGTAAACGTCTACGCCAATGACTGGCGCGTGAAACCGCAAGGGGAGGCTGCGTGATGGACAAGACCGTTAACCAAAAGGCGTGGTTCCTTGTGCTGCCGGTGTTGTTGCTGGTGGCGTTTTCGGCAGTGATCCCGCTGATGACCGTGGTGAATTATTCGGTTCAGGACACTTTCGGCAACAACCAGTTTTTCTGGGCGGGGCTGGAATGGTTTGAGGAAATGCTCTCATCCGAACGGATGTGGGACGCCTTGGGGCGGCAGCTGATGTTTTCGGCTATCATCCTGATTATCGAAATTCCGCTCGGCATCTACGTCGCGCTGAACATGCCAAAAAGTGGCTTTTGGGCCAGCTTTTGTCTCGTGCTGATGTCCCTGCCCCTGCTGATCCCGTGGAACGTGGTTGGTACAATCTGGCAGATTTTCGGACGGGTCGATATCGGCCTCTTGGGCTATACGCTGGATGCGCTCGGAATCTCGTACAACTATACGCAGGACACGTTGGCGGCATGGGTCACGGTTATCGTGATGGATGTCTGGCACTGGACCTCATTGGTCGCGCTTTTGGCCTATGCCGGGCTGAAATCGATCCCCGATGCCTACTATCAGGCGGCCAAAATCGATCAGGCGAGCCGCTGGAAAGTGTTCCGCTTTATCGAACTGCCCAAGATGATGGGGGTTCTGATGATCGCGATCCTGCTGCGGTTCATGGACAGTTTCATGATCTATACCGAACCCTTTGTGGTCACCGGCGGTGGACCGGGCAATGCCACAACGCTGTTGTCCATCGACCTTGTGAAAATGGCGCTCGGACAATTTGATCTGGGACCGGCGGCGGCGTTCTCGCTGATGTACTTTCTGGTGATCCTGTTGATTTCATGGGTGTTCTATACCGTGATGGTCAACGTCGAACGGCAGGGGGACTGAACCATGACAGATCAAAACCTGACCCCCGCCATCGCCCGTCCGGGCCGCAAGTTCCCGATAAGGGGCAGCGTTGTGGTGATGACGCTGTACCTCTTGTTCCTCTTGCTGCCGATCTACTGGCTGTTGAACATGAGCCTCAAGACCAACACCGAGATCCTCAACAGTTTCACCCTCTGGCCCAGCGATCTGACGCTGGCCAACTACGCCACGATCCTGACCGATCCGGCCTGGTACAAAGGGTATATCAACTCGCTGATCTACGTGGTGTTGAACACGGTGATCAGCCTGACCGTCGCCCTGCCCGCCGCCTATGCGTTCTCGCGGTACAGTTTCATGGGCGACAAACACCTGTTCTTCTGGCTCTTGACCAACCGGATGGCGCCGCCTGCGGTCTTCGCGCTGCCATTCTTTCAGCTTTATTCTTCGGTCGGGCTGTTTGACACGCACATCGCGGTGGCGCTGGCGCATTGTCTGTTTAACGTGCCGCTCGCCGTGTGGATCCTCGAAGGCTTCATGCGCGGCGTGCCCAAGGAAATCGACGAGACCGCCTATCTGGATGGCTACAGCTTTGGTCGGTTCTTCGTAAAGATCTTCATGCCGCTGGTCGCCAGTGGCATCGGGGTTGCGGCGTTCTTCTGCTTCATGTTTTCTTGGGTGGAACTGCTGCTGAGCCGGACATTGACCACGGTTGACGCAAAACCAATTGCGGCGATCATGACCCGGACGCAGGGCGCCGCAGGGATTGACTGGGGCGTTCTGGCGGCGGCCGGAGTGCTGACCATCGTGCCGGGTGCGCTGGTGATCTATTTCGTGCGCAACTACATCGCCAAGGGCTTTGCCTTGGGAAGGGTGTAAGGAGATATTTTCAATGCGGCTGGATTTTTGCGCCTTAGTGCTCTTGCTGACGTCCTCCATCGGTTTCGCTGACGAGATCGCTAGTAATGACTTCATCAATAGACTCAACGACGAATTGGAAGCAGATGGAGTAACAGTAGAGAGCTTTGAGAGATCAGAACCCTTTTGGGATAGTAGTTCGGAATATCAAATGAAAGCACCGATACTGGATATCTCCGTTCCAGAATACGGAGTTGCGGCAGTGGATGGCAACGGAGAAATTATCCAAGTATTTGGGCCATCTGTATCAACCATCAAGGCGAGCGACGGATCGATAAAGGGAGTGATGGGCTTTGATGCAGATGCTGGCACAAAATTTAGCGTTATTGGGGCAGATAAGTATACCGCCATTGTTACACAAGCGAGTTCTGAATTGGGCTTAGACGGTGGCTTCAAACGCGCCGTTCGTACAATGAGAAATGCGACAAACTACATTGCAGCAGAATTCTGCTCCTCCCCTGCGCGCCCATCCGAAATCACAATGAGCCTTAGTGCCGACTTCAAATTGGTGTTCGGGGCGTCTGGCGGCACAACGGCCAAATGGGAAATCGACAAGACCTGCACAAGATTTGGAGAAAATTGAAATGGCATGGATGGCATGGACTTGGCCGACCGCAATCTTCTTCATAGTGATCGCGTCGCTGCTCATCACTTTCACGATCCTCGCGATCAAATTCCCGGAAACGCCGCGTGTGGGCATCCTCAGGATTGAAACCACGCGGGGGGATCGGCTCTTTATCACGCTTCTTGGCTCGGCCTTTATCAATCTGGCCTGGCTTGGATTGGTCGGCGCAAACCAACCTTATGCGCTGATCGTCTGCCTGATCTACGCCGCGGCGGTGTTCCGCTGGGTCTAGTTCAAAACGGAATGGCCGGATGTAACCGGGCAACCCGACACTCGCAGTTCAATAAAGTCTAGGGAGGACAAACATGAACTTATCCTTGAAATCAACCACTGCAACGGGCGCGATGATCGCGTGCCTTGCGATGCCGGCCTGGGCCGACATGGAGGCGGCCAAGGTCTTTCTCGATGACGAGATCGCCGGCCTGTCGGTGCTCGATCGTGCCGAGCAGGAAGCAGAGATGCAGTTCTTCATCGATGCGGCCAAACCATTCGCTGGCATGGACATCAAGGTGGTCTCAGAAACCATCACGACCCATGAATACGAAAGCCAGGTGCTTGCGCCGCAGTTTTCGGCAATCACCGGCATCAACGTGACGCACGATCTGATCGGCGAAGGCGACGTGGTTGAAAAGCTGCAGACCCAGATGCAGTCGGGCGAAAACATCTATGACGCCTATATCAACGACAGTGACCTGATCGGCACCCACTGGCGCTATCAGCAGGTCCGTAACCTGACCGACTGGATGGCGGGCGAAGGCGCGGATGTGACCAACCCCGGTCTGGACCTCGACGATTTCATCGGCACCCAGTTCACCAGCGCGCCGGATGGCAAACTGTACCAACTGCCCGACCAGCAATTCGCGAACCTTTATTGGTTCCGCTATGACTGGTTCAACGACGAAAAGAACAAGGCCGACTTCAAAGAGGCGTTTGGCTATGATCTGGGCGTTCCGGTCAACTGGTCAGCCTATGAAGACATCGCCGAGTTCTTTACCGGTCGTGACCTGAGCCATATGGGTGTCGATGGCGACGTCTTTGGCAACATGGACTACGGCAAGAAAGACCCGAGCCTTGGCTGGCGCTATACCGACGCGTGGATGTCGATGGCCGGAATGGGCGACGTCGGCGAACCCAACGGTCTGCCGGTTGACGAATGGGGCATCCGGGTGAACGAGAACAGCCAGCCGGTTGGGTCCTGTGTCGCACGTGGTGGTGCAACCAACGACGCTGCGGCGGTCTACGCCGTGACCAAGGCGATCGAATGGCTGCAGAAATACTCGCCCCCCGCCGCTGCCGGCATGACCTTTGGCGAGGCCGGACCGATCCCCGCACAAGGCAACGTGGCCCAGCAGATGTTCTGGTACACAGCCTTTACTGCGGCAACGGTTCTGCCGGACCTGCCCGTGATGAACGAGGATGGCACGCCGAAATGGCGGATGGCGCCATCGCCGCACGGGGTCTACTGGAAAGATGGTCAGAAGGTTGGCTATCAGGATGTGGGCTCGTGGACCTTGATGAAATCCACCCCCGTGGATCGCGCCAAGGCCGCGTGGCTTTACGCACAGTTCGTCACCTCCAAGACGGTGGATCTGAAGAAAGCGGACGTTGGGCTGACGTTTATTCGTGAATCGACCATCGACTCCGACCACTTCAGTGAGCGGGCGAAGAAACTGGGCGGTCTGGTGGAGTTCTACCGCTCGCCAGCCCGGACGGCATGGTCGCCGACTGGCACCAACGTGCCCGACTATCCCAAGCTGGCACAGCTGTGGTGGCAGAATATCGGCGACGCGATGTCCGGTGCAAAGACACCTCAGGAAGCGCTTGATGCTCTGTGCGAAGCACAGGAAAAGGTCATGGAGCGTCTGGAACGTGCGGGCATTCAAGGGGATATCGGCCCCAAGATGAACGAGCCGCAGGATCCTGAGTACTGGTATGCACAGCCGGGTTCGCCCGTTGCGAAACTGGACAACGAGGACGAAGAACCACAGACCATCGCCTATGATGAGCTGATCAAATCCTGGCAGTAAGCCGGACCTGCCGGGGCCTTTGGGCCCCGGCACATTTCGTTTTTCCATTTGACATTCAGGTACGGGCAGTCCGGAATTTGCCGGGCATTTTCTGGGAGGAAACAGATGTCGTTCATTCTGGCGATAGATCAGGGCACAACATCAAGCCGCGCGATCCTTTTTGATCAGGACTTAAAGATCGCGACCGTCGCACAGGAAGAATTCGCCCAGCATTTTCCGGCCAGCGGCTGGGTTGAACATGATTGCAACGATCTATGGACTACGACCGTTTCCACCTGTCGTGCAGCGATGGAACAAATGGACGCGACAGCAGCCGACATCGCCGCGATCGGCATCACCAACCAGCGTGAAACCACCGTGGTATGGGACCGAGCGACCGGTAAGGCGATTCACAACGCGATTGTTTGGCAGGATCGGCGCACCTCTGACATCTGTCAGGCCCTCAAGGCCGAAGGGCACGAGGCCACAGCCAACGAACGGACCGGGTTGCTGCTTGATCCGTATTTCAGCGGCACCAAGGCGGCCTGGATACTGGACAACGTCGATGGCGCCCGGCAGCGCGCCGAGGCCGGCGAACTGGCCTTTGGCACCGTCGACAGCTGGCTGATCTGGAACCTGACTCGCGGCAAGGTCCACGCGACCGATGCCACCAACGCGGCGCGCACATTGCTCTATGACATTCGCAAAGGGCATTGGTCGCAAACGATGTGCGACATGCTGCGGGTGCCGATGGGAATGCTGCCCGAAGTGCGCGATTGCGCCGCTGATTTCGGACACACCCAAGCGGATTTGCTGGGCGCAGAGCTCCCGATCCTGGGCGTTGCGGGCGATCAACAGGCCGCGACCATCGGTCAGGCCTGTTTCAAACCCGGCATGATGAAATCAACCTATGGCACGGGGTGCTTTGCGCTTTTGAACATTGGGAAAACACCGGTTGTGTCGCAAAACCGTCTGCTCACCACCATCGCCTATCAGCTGGATGGCAAGCCGACCTATGCGCTGGAAGGATCAATTTTTGTCGCCGGTGCGGTCGTTCAATGGCTGCGCGATGGGTTGAAGATTATCAAAGAGGCAGGCGAAACACATGCCTTGGCGGATCAGTCAGACGCGGCGCAGAACGTGGTGCTGGTGCCCGCCTTTACCGGACTGGGCGCACCCTATTGGAACGCCGATTGCCGGGGCGCGGTGTTCGGTCTCAGCCGCAACTCCGGGCCCGAGGAATTCGCGCGCGCGGCACTGGAAAGCGTCGGCTATCAGACCCGCGACCTGCTTGAGGCAATGCAGGCCGATTGGGGCGCGTCAGGCGACACCGCCCTGCGCGTTGATGGCGGGATGAGCGCATCGGACTGGGCGATGCAGTTCCTCGCCGATATTCTGGGCGCACAGGTTGATCGGCCCGAAGTGCTGGAAACCACGGCTATGGGTGCCGCATGGCTGGCCGGTCAGCGGGCGGGGCTTTATCCCGGCATGGACGGCTTTGCCAATATATGGGCGCTGGAGCGCAGCTTTGCTCCGACAATGAACGAAGACGTCCGCGCAAACAAATACGCGGCCTGGAAGCGGGCGGTCGCGGCGGCACAGAGTTTTTGAACCAAGCTCTGTCCGGCCAGTCTTGCGGTGTTGCAAAGCCTTGCGCTCGCGGCCCGCGTAGCCTGCATTCGCGCTGTTACCGCACGCCGCCTTTGATCACTACCGACCCGGAATGCTATCACGCGGCGGGGCGGGTTCCCAGTTGTGGATGATGTCTGCGGCTTCTTTCGCGGTCTCGACAAAACAGAACAGGTCGAGATCCTCGGCTGAAATCGTCCCGGCGTCGGCCAAGGCCTCCCAATTGATGACCTTTTCCCAGAACGCGCGTCCGAACAGCAGGAACGGCACGCGCTCCATGCGTCCGGTCTGGATCAGCGTCAGGGATTCGAACATTTCGTCCAGTGTGCCGAACCCACCGGGAAACACGCAGATCGCCCTTGCGCGCATCAGGAAATGCATCTTGCGAATGGCAAAATAGTGAAAGTTGAAACTCAGTTCCGGGGTCACATAGGGGTTGGGCGCCTGCTCGTGCGGCAGTACGATGTTCAGCCCAATGGAATGTCCACCGGCCTCCAATGCACCGCGATTGCCCGCCTCCATCACGCCGGGGCCACCGCCGGTTACAACCACGTTCTCGCGCCCACCGGTCTGGATTGACGCTTCGGTCATCAGCCGGGCAAAAATCTGCGCCTCGTCATAGAACCTTGAAAGCTCAGCGAGCGTTTCGGTCCGGGCGCTGGCCTTGTTGGCAGGGTCAGGGATACGTGCGCCACCAAACATGACAATGGTGCTTTCGATCCCCCGCTCGTTCAGCATCAGCTCGGGCTTCAACAGCTCGAGCTGCAACCGGACAGGGCGCAGCTCGTCCCGGCACAGGAAATCCTCATCCGCAAAGGCCAGTCGATAGGCGGGTGAACGGGTTTGCGGCGTATCAGGTACATGCTCGGCAGTATCGCGGTCCAGATGGGCATCGCGGAACGGGCTCTGTCGGTCTTCAGTCATCGAGGGGATCCATGCTTGCGTGTTCACTCCAGCCCTATAGGGTTCGGATCGGCAAGACCAGCAACAGGGCCCGACGATGGATTGGAAATCAGAGATTGAACAAGCCGCAGGCAGAGTGCGTGGCCATGTGGTCAGAACGCCGCTTGTGGACCTGACCGACATCGACCTGCCCTTTCCGGTTCAGGCAAAGCTTGAGCAGATGCAGCACACTGGCAGTTTCAAGGCGCGGGGAGCGTTCAACACATTGCTCAGCGAACCGGTGCCTGAGGCTGGACTGGTTGCGGCCAGCGGCGGCAATCATGGCGCGGCGGTGGCCTATGCCGCACACCAGCTGGGCCACAAGGCGCATATCTTCGTGCCCGAAATGGCTGGTCCGTCCAAGATTGCGCTGATCCGGGGAATAGGTGCCGAGCTAACGGTTGTGCCCGGCAACTATTCCAACGCGCTGAATATGGCGCAGGCCTACGAGACCGAAACCGGCGCCATGCAAATCCACGCCTATGACGCCCCTGGCACGGTTGCAGGGCAAGGCACCTGCGCCCGCGAATGGGAAGAACAGGGACTGACGGCTGACACCGTGCTGATTGCCGTGGGCGGCGGCGGGCTGATCGCGGGCGCGCTGGCGTGGCTGACCGGTGCGCGCAAGGTGGTCGCGGTCGAACCTGAAACCTCTTGCGCTTTGCACGCGGCCCTCAAGGTCGGGAATCCCGTTGATGTCGAAGTTTCCGGTGTCGCCGCAAATGCGCTTGGTGCGCGGCGGATCGGATCGATCTGTTTTGAACTCGCCCAGCAGCATCTTGGCGACTCGATTCTGGTCAAGGATGACGCGATCACAACGGCGCAGCATGCCCTATGGCGCAGCTGCCGCCAACTTGTGGAACCCGCAGGCGCAACCGCCCTCGCCGCCCTTATGTCAGGTGCCTATCAGCCTGCGCCCGGTGAAAAGGTCGCGGTGTTGATCTGTGGCGGCAATATCGCACCTGATCCGTTCTCCGAATAGCTTGATGAGCCTTGTTGTCTATGCCTATCCACCCAGCGTCTATTGCCAGATCATTCGCATGGCGCTGCACCATCTTGGATTGACAGCACAGATCAATGAGGTTGATCCGTTTTCCGGCACCGGACCCAACCCGCATCCTTTCGGCCTTGTTCCAACCCTGCGCGATAATGATTTCGAACTGTGGGAAACCACCGCGATCCTGCGTTATCTCGATGCGAAATTTGCAAAGGGCACGCTGTCGCCTTCCGCCCCGCACGCCGTTGCCCGGATGGTGCAGGTGCAGAGCATTGTAGATACGCAAGCCTACTGGCCGCTTGTCCGCATGGTCTTTGCCCAACGCGTGGTCGCCCCGGCACTCGGCGATACTGCGGACGAAGGATGTATCGCCGATGGGTTGGCACGTGCCGATCCCGTCCTGAGCGCACTAAACGACATCGCCGGTGAAGGGCTGGTTCTCGCGCCGGGTACAGTCACCCTCGCCGATATCCACCTCGCCCCGATGATCGGATTCTTCAACGCAGCGCCCGAAGGGGCCGAGGTGCTCGGCAGATATCCGGCGCTAGGGCGCTGGTTCAGGGAAATTACCAAGTATCCTTCCTATCGCGATACCTGCCCTCCTCTGACCCGCGTCAATTCCTGACGCGCGGCCACGAACGCACGCTTCACATTGTTTGTCACCGCGCGCCCCGCTATAGGGCTGTCAACGATTGATCACAGGAGACTCGTCCATGTCCAACGCGCAGCTGGAAACCGCCATTGAAGCCGCATGGGAGGCGCGTGATACGATCACGCCCGCGACCACCGGCGAACAGCGCGAGGCCATCGAAGATACGCTGAACGCTCTTGACAGCGGCAGCCTGCGTGTTGCCGAGAAACAGGCCGACAACAGCTGGCACGTGAACCAATGGGCGAAAAAGGCCGTGCTGCTCGGCTTTCGCATCAAGGATATGGAACAACATCCCGGTGGTCCGCAGAACGGCGGCTGGTGGGACAAAGTCGACAGCAAGTTCGCTGGATGGGGCGATAACCAGTGGAAAGACGCCGGCTTTCGTGCCGTGCCCAACTGTATCGTACGCAAATCAGCCTTTATCGCGCCGGGCGTCGTACTGATGCCGTCCTTCGTCAATTTGGGTGCCTATGTCGACGAAGGCACCATGGTCGACACATGGGCCACGGTCGGGTCCTGCGCCCAGATCGGCAAGAACGTGCATTTGTCCGGCGGCGTCGGCATTGGCGGCGTTTTGGAACCAATGCAGGCTGGTCCCACAATCATCGAAGACAATTGTTTCATCGGTGCACGCTCCGAAGTGGTCGAAGGCTGTATCGTGCGCGAAGGGTCTGTGCTGGGCATGGGCGTGTTCATCGGCCAATCCACCAAGATCGTCGACCGCGAAACCGGCGATGTCATGTATGGCGAAGTGCCGCCCTACTCGGTGGTGGTTGCTGGCTCGATGCCTTCCAAGAACAACATCAACCTCTATTGCGCAGTAATCGTGAAACGGGTCGACGCCAAAACCCGCTCCAAGACCGGCATCAACGAGCTGTTGCGTGACTGACAAACCCGCCAAGAAACCGAGCCGCCAGCAGGTCTATACCCTGCTGGTACAGATCGGGCGCAAGACCGGCGACGGATTGCCCAAGGACGCTACTGGCGCTGCGCTGATGTGCTTTGCCAGCGGCATAGACGAGGCCGAAGCCGTGCGTGAAACGGTAGCGATCCTGAAACAGGCCGACACCGCTCCGCTGGACGTGACTGGATATGGCACCCTCGCCGAACGCGAGGCCGAGGGCCACGAGATCGACGACGAAGAGCGCACACTAATGCAGCGGGCGCTGGACGAAAACGCGGTTATCATCGCGCAGATGACACCGTTTTTCGGGGACGAAGCCTGATCAGCCTGCGGTCCATCCGCCATCGACCAGCAAGGACGTGCCCGTGACCAGCGCAGAGGCATCCGATGCCAGATACAACGCCGCGCCCATGATGTCCTGAACCTCTCCGATCCGGCCCAGTTTGATCTTGTCCTTAATCCAGCCTGCCCGATCAGGCCGATCAAGCGTCACCTGGCTGAGCGGGGTGCGAATGAATGTCGGGGCAATTGCGTTGACGCGGATATTGTAAGGTCCCCACTCGACCGCCATCGCCTTGATCATCCCCTCCAACCCCCATTTTGAGGCGCAATAGACCGTACGATCGATCCCGCCGACATGGCCCATCTGGCTTGACAGATGTATGATCGAGCCTGGTTTCCCGGCGTCTTTCAACGCCTTGGCAACCCAGGTCGAAAGGAAATAGGCAGACCGCAGGTTAACGTTCATCACCTGATCGAATTCCGCAGGTTCCGTTTCAAACGCCGGTTTGGGATGCGAGGCACCGGCCGAGTTCACCACGATGTCAAAGAGCCGCCCATCAAGCGCTGTCTCCAGTTGCGCGAGGTCTCCCTGATCCATCTGCAACGCCTCGACCGACCAGCCCCGTGCCGCCATCGCGTCGACCGTCGACGCAAGCCGCTCCATCCCGCGCGCGGTGCACACCACATGCGCGCCCGCCTCGGCCAGTGCAACGGCACACCCCTGCCCGATGCCAGAGGAAGCACCGGTGACGAGGGCGGTCTTTCGGATCAGGCTGAAACTCGGCGGGGTGGGCAACTGGGTCATGCGGGAGTCTCCTGAATGTATATGCCGGCGGATGCCGTTTTGCATTGCTTCCCCGGCGCACCGCAAGGTGCGAATTTGAACCGCGCATGATTATAGGTCTTTGCTTTGTTCACGACCGAGCCTAGCGTGCGCCTCATGAGCACCACTTCAATCCATGACAGCACCTATTCGTGGCTTCGGCTGGGCATCACGTTGTTGATCGGCATGGTGGCCAACGCGGGCATGTGGGCCGTCGTGGTTGTGCTGCCAGCGATTGAAACCGAATTTGGCGCGGGTCGAGCCGAGGCGTCGTTGCCCTATACGCTGACGATGATCGGCTTTGCGGTGGGCAATCTGTTGATCGGGCGCGTGGTTGACCGGTTTGGCGTAACCTTTGCGCTGATCGGGGCGGCCTTTGGCATTGCCGTCGGCTACGGGCTGGCGGTGATTGCGCCGACCATGTTCACCATTTCACTGGCACATCTGGTGCTCGGGCTTGGCACCGCCGTTGGATTTGGCCCACTGATCGCCGACATTTCGCATTGGTTCCTCAAACGGCGCGGCATTGCCGTGGCGCTGGCGGCCAGCGGCAATTACCTGTCTGGCGCAATCTGGCCGACGCTGCTCGCGGATATGCTCGCCGACGGTGGTTGGCGGCAGGCCTACATGACCTTGGCCATCGTAACGCTGGTGGCCTTGATTCCACTGTCGCTGCTCTTGCGTCGCCGGCTCCCTGACGAGGCCCACACTGCCGCCGAAGCGGCATCGGCCTTGCGCGCGCGCAGCGCCGGGTTCAGCCCCCGCACGCTGCAATACATCCTTGGATTTGCGGGCATCGCTTGTTGTGTGGCAATGTCGATGCCACAGGTTCATATCGTCGCCTATTGCGTCGGTCTTGGGTATGGCCCCGCGGTCGGGGCTGAAATGCTGTCTCTGATGCTCTTGGGTGGAGTGGTCAGCCGGGTCATCTCAGGCGTGGTCGCAGACAGGTTGGGCGGAGTGATGACCCTGTTGGTCGGCTCGATCCTGCAATGCCTCGCGCTGTTTCTATATCTGCCTTACGACGGGATGGTGTCACTCTACATCGTCAGCGCCGTGTTTGGCCTCGCCCAGGGCGGCATCGTACCCAGCTATGCCTTGGTCGTACGCGAATACATGCCCGCCAAGGAGGCGGGCGCGCGGGTTGGATTCGTGCTGATGATGACAATTCTCGGGATGGCGTTGGGCGGCTGGATGTCAGGCTGGCTTTACGACATCACTGGCAGTTACCAGATCGCCTTTGCGAACGGCATCGTCTGGAATGGTCTGAATATCGCGATCATGGTGATGTTGTTGCTTCGCACCCGCCCTCGCGCGCCGCGCGCGGTGACAGCCTGATCCGATCAGGCGGATGGCCTCAGCGAGACGATTTCACCTCGCCCCGCTCGCGTGCCAGACGCATCTGTTTCTGACGTTCGCGAAACCGACCCTTGTCGGCCTCTGACGTTTCGTTGACGCAATGATGGCACGACACGCCCGCTTCGTATTCCGGCCGCGTCATGTCTTCGGGGAGGATCGGGCGGCGGCACCCATGGCACAGCTCGTGCGGTCCTTCCTTTAGTCCGTGGCCAACGCTGACGCGATTGTCAAATACAAAGCAATCACCGTTCCAGGCGCTGTCATCCGCCGGCACCTCTTCAAGGTATTTCAGGATACCGCCTTTCAGGTGGTACACATCCTCTACACCCTGCCCCAACAAATAGTTGGTCGACTTCTCGCAACGAATACCGCCGGTACAGAACATTGCGATCCGCTTGTTGTGAAACCTGTGCTTGTTCTGCTGCCACCATTCGGGAAATTCACCAAAGGATTTGGTCTGTGGATCGACCGCGCCGTCAAAGGTTCCGATCGCGACCTCGTAATCGTTCCGCGTGTCGATAACCGCAACATCGGGGCTCTGTATAAGATCGTTCCACCCCTTTGGATCGACATAGTGGCCCACACGCGCCTGCGGATCGACATCCGGCTGGCCCATGGTCACGATCTCTTTCTTCAGGCGGACCTTCATCCGACCAAACGGCGGCTCGGAACTTGTGGATTCCTTCCACTCCAGATCGCTGCAACCCGGCAGAGACCGGATATGCGCCAGCACTGCGTCGATCCCCCCGCGCGGCCCGGCAATCGTGCCGTTGATTCCCTCAGCGGCGAGCAGCAACGTCCCGGTCACATCCTGCGACTGACATAGCTCCAGCAACGCGGGTTTCAGCGCGGCGGGGTCGGCGAACCGGGTAAAGTGGTAAAGGGCGGCGATGGTATACATGCGCCGCCAATTAGCCCTGCGGGGCCTGTGGCGCAAGGGCCTGCATTGACGCGGCCCAACCGCCCGCTTACCCATAAGCACAGGACCAAGGAGACAGATATGACCCGCGCTCTTATCGTGATCGACGTGCAATATGATTTCTGCCCCGGTGGCGCGCTGGCCGTACCCGGCGGCGACCAGATCGTGGGCGGCATCAATCGGTTGATGGTCGATTTCCCCACCGTGATCCTGACGCAAGACTGGCATCCGGCGGGGCATTCGTCGTTCGCCTCATCTCATCCGGGCAAAGCGCCATACGAGACGGTTGAAATGCCCTATGGCACACAGGTGCTGTGGCCCGACCATTGCATCCAGGGCACCTCGGGCGCAGATTTTCATGAGGATTTGAACACAGACCGCGCCGACATGATCATTCGAAAGGGATACAACCCCGCGATCGACAGCTATTCCGCGTTCTTTGAGAACGACAAGACCACGCCAACCGGGCTTGAGGGCTATCTGCGCACGCGCGGCATTACCGATCTGACCATGGTTGGCCTCGCCACCGACTTCTGCGTCAACTTCTCGGCGGTGGATGCGGCAAAGCTGGGTTTTTCGGTGACGCTCGACCGTGACCTCTGCCGTGCCATTGACCTGAACGGTTCGCTCGCCGCTGCAATGAACGGCATGGCGGGCGCCGGCGTAAAGCTCGGCTGATCCGTCAGCTTGCTGGCGGGCGGCGTGGTGGTTGTCTGGATATCTGCACCGCGAAAATCGCCAGCGTCACAATCAAAACACCAACAAGGTCCAGCGGGCCAAGCGTTTCGCCCAACAGGAACGCCGCAATCGCCACACCAAAAACCGGGTTGAGAAAGTGAAAGGTCGCCGCGCGCACCGGGCCAATCCGATCAAGCAGCATGAACCATATCAGCGTGGCGGCAAGCCCCGGAATCAGCGTGGCGTAAAAGAACGCAAAAATCAGCGGTGTCGTCAGGTTGACGTGAATGGTTTCAAACGCCAGCGAAGCCGCGAGCAGGCAGACCGCCCCAACCAGCATCTGCAACCCGACGACCATCATGAAATTGCCACCGGATGTGGCACCACGTACCGAGAGCGTTGCAAAGGTCAGCGCGAGGACGCCAATCGCGCATAACATCAGGCCATATAGATCGATGCCAGCCGTGATGCGGGACCCCATGATCAACGCGACGCCAGCGATCCCGGCGAACAGGCCAAAAATGCCCAGTGGCCGCATCTTCTCACCCAACAACAGCCAACTGGCAATCGCCAGAAGCAGCGGCATGGCCGAGGCGATGATCGCCGCGACGCTGGCCTGAATGGTCTGCATCGCAACAAAGTTGAGGCCGAGATAGAGCGCGTTCTGACACACTCCAAACAGGATCGTAGCGTACCATTGCTTGGGCGTTAGACGAAACGGCTGACCCATCATCCGGGCGATCGCGATCCCGATGAGGCCCGACAACAGAAACCGCATTGCCAGAGAAAACAGAGGCGACGCATCTGCGACGATGATCCGCGCGGACGTAAAGGCTGAAGACCACATGAACGCAAAGGCAAGGCCCATCAGGACAGAACGGAAATCCATCTTTAGCCTACCGCCGGCCCGGCCGGTTCCCACAGCTCAATCGGGTTGCCCTCGGGATCATGAATGCGGGCAAAGCGGCCAATTTCCGAATCCCATTCAGCCCGGGTTTCAACGGCGATGTCGGCGGCAACAAGCTGAGCAATCAGCCCGTCAAGGTCATCGACCCTGAAATTCAGCATGACCTGTCTGTCCTGTTCGAAATAGGTCGAGTCGCGCGGGAACGGAGCAAAGACGGTCGGGCCCGCCGATTGCATCCAGGCACCTTGTGAGAGATCAATGCCCAGATGGGTCCGGTACCACGAGGACAGCGCCTCTGCATCGCCCGCCCGCAGAAACACACCGCCGATTCCAGTCGCCTGTGCCATTGTGCGCCCCTCCCAGCCGCGACCAACGAAAAAGGGCCGCCTCGGGGCGACCCTTTCGCATTATTCAGTGTGGCGCAAGATCAGCCGTTCACGCTGTCCTTGAGCGCCTTGGCGATGGTCATCTTGACGACCTTGTCCGCCTCTTTCTTGAACTGCTCGCCGGTCGCAGGGTTGCGAACCATGCGCTCGGGGCGTTCGCGGCAATAGATTTTGCCAACGCCCGGCAGAGTCACGGCACCACCGCCCGACACTTCGCGGGTGATCAGACCGGTGATTGCGTCCAGTGCAGCGCCAGCGGATTTCTTGTCTGTGTCCATATCCTCGGCCAGTGCGGCGACGAGTTGTGTTTTGGTCATTGGTTTTGACATTGTTCTTGCTCTCCTTCGTCTGCCCGAACTCTTGGGCCTCATGCCGTTTGTTTAACGGTATATGGTGTATGAACACAACGAATAGTGGGTGCTGGCAAGCCCAAATGTGCTGTTTTTAGCTGTTTTAGGCCGATTTTGTGGGGTCAGAGGAAGGCAGTCTCGTCAAAGGACCGCAATTTCCTGCTGTGCAACCGCTCAAGCGGCATGTTTCGCAAGGATTCCATCGCGCGGATTCCGATGCTCAGATGGCGTGAAACCTGTGTATTATAGAAATCTGACGCCATGCCGGGCAGCTTCAGTTCGCCATGCAGGGGCTTGTCGGACACACACAAGAGCGTGCCATAGGGCACCCGGAACCGATATCCGTTCGCCGCAATGGTCGCGCTTTCCATATCCAGCGCGATTGACCTGCTCTGGCTGAGACGCTGGACCGGACCCGATTGATCGCGCAGTTCCCAGTTCCGGTTGTCGATGGTCGCAACCGTACCTGTACGCATGATCCGCTTGAGGTCGAACCCGTCGAGTTCCGTGACGTCGGCAACCGCCTGTTCCAGCGCGATCTGAATTTCCGCAAGCGCGGGGATCGGCGTCCACACAGGCAGGTCGTCATCCAGCACGTGATCTTCGCGCAGATAAGCATGGGCCAGCACGAAATCACCAAGTGCCTGACTGTTGCGCAATCCGGCGCAATGGCCAACCATGAGCCAAGCATGCGGCCGCAACACCGCGATATGGTCGGTAGCGGTTTTCGCATTGGACGGACCAACACCGATATTGACCAGCGTTATGCCTGACCCATCGGACCGTTTCAGGTGATACGTCGGCATCTGCGGCAACTTCAACGGCTGCTCGATCGGGGCATCCGGCGTGGTGATCTCTATGTTGTGGGTCGAGACAAAGCTGCAATACCCGCTTTCCGGATCCGCGAGTTGCGTGCGGGCATAAGCCTCAAACTCGGACACGTAAATCTGATAGTTGGTGAACAGAACATGGTTCTGGAAATGCTCTGGATTTGTCGCGGTATAGTGCGACAGGCGGGCCAGCGAGTAATCGATGCGCTGCGCCGTAAAGAGCGACAGGGGTCCGGTGCCGTTTGGCGCGATATGGGTGCCGTTGACGATGTCGTCATTGGTGGTCGCAAGATCAGGCACATCAAAGACATCGCGCAGGATGAAGTCCGCCGCGCCTTGCTGCGGGACCGTCAGGTTGGGGTCCTGAGCCACTGCAAAGTGAACCGGGATTGGTGTGTCGGACACGCCGATCGTAACTGGCAGGTTGTGATTGCGGATCAACAGACCGATCTGTTGGATGAGATAATGGCTGAACAAATCCGGTCGCGTTATCGTCGTCGCATAAGTGCCGGGCGCAGCGATATGGCCGAAACTGAGCCTTGTATCGACCTGCGCATAGCTGGATGTGGTGATCCGAACCTCAGGATAAAAGGCGCGGATGCGGTGATCCGGTGCGCCATTCTGCATCGCCTCGCGGAACCGCTGGGTCAGAAATTCGGTCGCCTGCGTGTATAAAGCGCACAGCCGCGCCACGGCCTCTTTGGCATCGGTAAAGTCTTGCGGGGCGAGGGGGTCGGGACTTTGGGTTTCGTTCATGTCGGTGTCTCTAAAACGTCTATCTTCTCAAATTTACGAACGTCGACCAGACCCAAATCCGAAATACGCAACTCGGGTATCACCACCAAAGCCAGCAACGAATGCTGCATGTAGGCATTATTCAGATCACAACCACAGTCGCGCATCGCCTGCATCATGCGTTCGGCATCCTGCGCCACCTGTTGCGCGGGGCTGTCGGACATCAGACCGGCGATAGAGAGCTTGACGAGGGCCAGTTCCGCATCATTGCGAAACACCGTGATGCCGCCGCCGACCTCGGCCAGCCGGTTGGCGGCAAGCGCCATCTGGTCCCGATCGGTTCCGACAACGATCATGTGGTGGCTGTCGTGCGCGACTGTCGACGCCATTGCCATACGCCCGCCATAGCCAAAGCCAGAAACAAACCCGTTCACGACGCCACCAGTGGCGCGATGGCGTTCGACCAATGCGATCTGACAGACCTCGCCTTCGCCCTCGACCAGCCCGTCACGCACCGGCAGATCGACCTGCAGCGCCTTGGTCGGGGCCTGGTTTTCGACGACGCCGATCACGTTCGCGCGGGCGAGATTGGCACCTTCGGGGGCTGCGATCTCGAAATCCGTGTCAGTCAGGGCGTGACCCAGATGCACCGTATTGCGCGCCGCACCCGGCCAATCATAATGCGGACAGTCGACCAGGCACTCGCCATCCCGCGCGACAATCTGGCCGCGCGCGATCACAAGGTCGATGGGCAGTGTGGCCAAATCCGTCGTCAGAACAACATCGGCGCGACGGCCCGGAGTGATTGATCCGATCTCACGCTCAAGCCCGAAATGGGTTGCCGTATTCAGCGTCGCCATTTGCAAGGCGATCAGCGGATCACACCCGCAGGCAATGGCGTGACGCACCACCCGGTTCATGTGGCCTTCGTTCACCAGCGTCCCCGAATGGCAGTCGTCGGTGCACAGGATGAAATTGCGCGGGTCGAGACCTTTTTCCGTGATCGCGGTGATCTGGCTCTCTACATCGTACCACGCGCTGCCCAGCCGCATCATCGACCGCATCCCCTGCCGCACACGGGCAATCGCATCGGCTTCGCAGGTGCCTTCGTGATCATCCGCCGGGCCACCCGCGACATAGGCGGCGAAATCAGGCCCCAGATCGGGCGAGGCATAGTGCCCGCCAACGGTCTTGCCCACACGTTGTGTCGCGGCGATCTCGGCCAGCATCTTGGGGTCAGCATTGGCAACGCCGGGAAAGTTCATCATCTCGCCCAGCCCGATGATGCCGGGCCAGTTCATCGCCTCGGCAACATCCTCTGGCGAAATCTCGTGGCCTGTGGTTTCCAGACCCGGCGCCGAGGGCGCGCAGGACGGCATTTGGGTAAAAATGTTGACGGGCTGCATCAGCGCCTCGTCATGCATCATCCGCACACCGGCCAGTCCCAGCACGTTGGCGATCTCATGCGGGTCGGTGAACATGCTGGTGGTGCCGTGGGGAATGACCGCGCGGGAAAATTCTGCCGGGGTCAGCATGCCGCTCTCGATATGCATATGGGCATCGCAGAGCCCCGGGATCATGTAACGCCCTTCGGCCTCGATCACCTGCGTATCGGGGCCCGTACAATAGGACGCATCCGGCCCGACATAGGCGATGCGACCGCGTACAATCGCGATGTCATGGTTTGGCAAGGTCTCGCGGCTGTGCACATTGACCCAAATACCGCCGCGGATAACCGTATCAGCATGCGCGCGGCCAGCGGCAACGGCGATCAGGTCAGGGGCAACATCGGGCCATGTAGGAAATGTGGTCTCTGTCATGGCGCAATTGTCCTGATTGCCATGGTGGGCGCAACCCCTGAGCTTGCGTAACAGGCACTCGCCCGCTTGCCAGACGGCAGAAATTGCGAAAGGCTGGACCGCATGGATTATGAAAACGTATCAGCCGAGGATTTCGGGCAGAGCCTGACGGGGATCGGGCTGAACATTTTGGTGCGTGATGTCGTGGCGCAATGCCAATTCCTGAATACCGTGTTTGACATGCAATCCCATCAGGTCAGCGCAGATTTTGCCATCGTCACCTATGGCTCGCAAGTGTTTCAGCTGCACAGCGATGGCACCTATCACGCGAACCCGCTGCTTGGCCTCTTGCCCGAGAACCCACCGCGAGGTGCCGGGGTCGAGATACGGTTGTATGCAACCGACCCGGACCAGGCCGCCGAACGTGCAGAAAAGACCGGACATGTGGTTCTGCAAGCCCCCACAGATAAACCGCATGGGCTGCGCGAGGCCTATATTCTTTGCGACAACGGCTATGCGTGGGTGCCAAGCAGACCACTCTGATCGGCGGCCATCTCGGTCCTGAGCCACGAGGCAAAGGCAACGGTGCCGGGAGAATGCTCCGCCTGTGGCGACAATATGAGATAGTAGGCCTCTTGCATCGGCGCGCGATGTTCAAACGGCGCAACGAGGTGGCCGGTTTGAATCAACCCTCCGGCAATTGCGTCATGGGCCAGCGCCAGCCCGCCTCCTGCCAGCGCGACAGACAGGGACAGGGTGAATGTGGTGGCGTAGGTCACTGGAGGATCAGGCCACGGCAGGTTCTGATCTTCGGCCCAGGCCGCCCAGTTGCACAACAGGTTTGAACAATCATACAGCGGCTGCATCGCCAGATCGGCGAGCGTGACCGGATAGCCCGGCGCGCAGACCGGATAGTAGTGATCAGAGCGCAGCTGCTCTGCGCGGATCGAATCCGCCGGACGCAGGGAAAAGCGGATTTCGACATCAACCCCTTCGGTCATGGCGCGGGGTTCCCAGAGTTCGGTCGAGAGGTTCAGCCGCACTTCGGGATGCGCCGCGCGAAACCGGGCGAGCCGTGGGGCCAGCCAATGCACGGCAAATGTCAGGTTGGACTGAACCTGCACCACGTCCTGATCGGTTCCGGTGATGGCCCGAGTGCCGCGCACCAGTGTCCGAAACGCATCACGCACCACTGGGAGATAGGTCAACCCGCTTTCTGTCAGCTCCAGCGCACGGGGCCTACGATGAAACAGCGGGCGCCCCAGATAGGCTTCCAGCGACTTGATCTGCTGACTGACCGCGCTTTGCGTCATGTTGAGATCGCGCGCGGCACCGGTAAACGACAGGTTGCGGGCGGCCGCCTCGAAGGTGCGCAGCCAACCGAGTGGTGGCAGAGGAGCTTGCATTGCATAATCTTGCCATAAGTTAAACTAATGCGAAAGGGTCGATTTTTTCGTTCGATTTACCGTATCATCACAGGCAGAACTTGAACCAACCGGAGGACATAAAATGACCGTCACCACATTGCGACCGAACATGGATCATTGGCAGGAGCGGGTTGATCTGGCTGCTGCCTTTCGCTGGACCGCGCGCCTGAACATGCATGAAGGCGTGTCCAACCACTTTTCCATGGCGACCAATGAGGAAGGCACCAAGTTCCTGATGAACCGCAATCAGGTGCATTTCAGCCGCATAACAGCGAGCGATCTGCTGGAACTGGATGCAAACGACCCGGATACGCTGAACGGCCCCGACGCGCCTGATCCGACGGCTTGGGGGCTGCATGGCGGCATTCATCGGCACTGTCCCCATGCACGCTGTGCGATGCATGTGCACTCGATCCACGCCACCGTTCTGGCAAGCCTTGCAGACAGTCGGTTGCTGCCGATTGACCAGAACTGCGCCACGTTTTTCAATCGTTACGTTATTGATGACGGCTATGGCGGTCTGGCGTTTGAGGATGAAGGCGAGCGCTGTGCCGCGTTGCTGACTGATCCGAAATGCAAGGTGATGATCATGGGCAACCACGGTGTCATGGTCATCGGGGATACGGTCGCGGATACCTTCAACCGGATGTATTTCTTTGAACGCGCCGCCGAAACCTATATCCGCGCGCTTCAGACCGGGCAGCCGCTGCGGGTTCTGCCAGATGACATCGCCGAAAAGACCGCGCGCGAGTTGGAAGAATATCCAGAGCAGGCCGACAGGCATCTGGACGAACTCAAGGCCATTCTGGACGACGAGGGTTCGAACTATGCCAACTGACGGCTAATCGAAGCGTCAGAACAACATCCACTCAACAGAGAACAAGCGGATCAAGATGCAATACGGGTTGAACGAAGAACAGGAGATGATCGCCTCGACAGTGCGCTCCTTTGTCGAGAACGAGATCTATCCGCATGAAGATCTGGTGGAACGTACCGGCGAGGTCCCCGACGAGATCGCGCAGGAGATCAAGCGCAAGACGCGAGAATTGGGGTTTTATGCCTGCAACTTTCCTGAAAGCGTTGGGTGTGCCGGGCTGAACCATATGGAATTCGCGCTGGTGGAACGTGAGCTTGGGCGCGGATCAATGGCGCTCAACCACTTTTTTGGCCGCCCGCAGAATATCCTGATGGCCTGTGAAGGCGAGCAGATCGAACGCTATCTGATGCCCGCCGTGCGCGGCGAGCGCATGGATGCGCTGGCGATGACTGAACCGGGCGCAGGATCGGACGTGCGCGGCATGAAATGCGCCGCCGTGCGGGACGGCGGCGACTGGGTGGTGAACGGCACGAAGCACTTCATATCGGGGGCTGATCACGCCGATTTCGTCATCGTCTTCATCGCCACGGGTGAGGATCAGACCCCAAAGGGACCAAAAAAGCGGATCACCGCGTTTCTTGTCGACCGGGGCACGCCCGGGTTTACCATTCGGGACGGATACAAATCCGTGTCCCATCGCGGCTACAAGAACATGATCCTTGAGTTCGACGACTGCCGTTTGCCCAATGCGCAGGTTCTGGGCGAGGTCGACGGCGGGTTCGAAGTGATGAACACTTGGCTTTATGCCACGCGCATCACCGTGGCCACGATGTCTGTGGGTCGGGCACGGCGGGTGTTTGACTATGCTCTAGACTATGCGGCGACGCGGGAACAGTTCGGGCAAAAGATCGGCAAGTTTCAGGGCGTATCGTTTCAGATTGCTGACATGATCACCGAGATTGACGCCGCAGATCTGCTGACGCTGGCTGTGGCAGATCGGCTGGACAGGGACTTGCCCGCCAACCGCGAGATTGCGAGTGCCAAGCTTTATGCGAGCGAAATGCTGGCACGGGTGACCGACACTGCGATCCAGATCCACGGAGGCATGGGGCTGATGGATGATTACCCGCTCGAGCGGTTCTGGCGCGATGCACGTGTGGAGCGGATATGGGACGGAACCAGCGAGATTCAGCGCCATATCATCAGCCGTGATCTGTTGCGGGCCATGGGCGCGTGACCGCGTTTCGAATGGGCTGTGCCCATCCGACCGATGCGAGGGGCCAGCCCCTCGCGCTCCCCGGGGTGTATTCAGCAAGAAAAAGGGGGAGCGACCGCTTGCTCACCCCCCTCAAAGAGAACGTTCTCTCTTTTCCTTGCACGGCCATCGGCGCCCCCGCCTGTACCGCTCATTCAGCTTTGCCGCGAAGGGTTAATAATTCGTTTTCTATAAACGATGCGCCCAACGCGCGTGGAGCCGGGTCAGAATAATGGCGCGCGATCTGGCCCGAATGCTGGCCCCGCGGAACATTGCCGTCGTCGGTGGTGGCACTTGGTGTGCATCCATCATCGATGCGGCGCGGCGGATTGGTTTTGATGGGACGATTGTGCCGGTTCATCCTGACGGCAAGGAGATTGCGGGGCTGCGCGCGGTCCCGAGCCTCGCGGACTGTCCTGTTTCGATCGATGCGGCCTTTGTTGGCGTGAACCGGCACGCCACTATCGACATTGTTTCGGAGTTGTCCCAATTGGGCAGCGGCGGCGCGGTCTGTTTTGCTTCGGGGTTTACCGAAGCGACAACCGAAGATGCAAACGGCGCGAGTTTGCAGGCGCAATTGGTTGCAGCGGCGGGCGACATGCCGGTACTTGGCCCCAATTGCTATGGCTTTGTCAACGCTTTGGACAGAACCGCAGTCTGGCCGGATCAGCACGGGATGCAGCCGGTTGACCGGGGCGTTGCAATCCTGACGCAATCCTCGAACATCGCGATCAACATGACCATGCAGCAACGGGCCTTGCCGATTGCCTATATGGTCACCTGCGGAAACATGGCGCAGACACGTCAGGCCGAAATCGCGGCGGCCCTGCTGGACGATCCACGCGTGACTGCGATCGGGTTGCATATAGAGGGGTTCGGCAACCTGCGCGACTGGGAGGCCTTGGCGCAAAAGGCGCACGAGCGTGGCGTACCTCTGGTGGCGCTTAAGGTCGGTAAATCCGGGCAGGCACAGCGCGCGACGATTTCGCATACGGCGTCGCTTGCGGGGAGTGACGCCGGTGCGCAGGCGTTGCTGGATCGGCTGGGCATCGCGCGTGTGAACGCGGTGCCGGATTTCATGGAAACGCTGAAACTGTTGCACTGCGTGGGGCCACTTGTCTCAAACCGGATCGCGTCGATCAGTTGTTCGGGCGGGGAGGCCAGCCTGATCGCGGATATGGCCACCGAGCGTGACGTGATCTTTCCACCGCTCACGGCCACGCAACAAAAAGACTTGAAATCTGCGTTAGGGCCGATGGTCGCCTTGGCCAATCCTCTGGATTATCACACCTATATCTGGCTGGATCAGATCACGATGGCGCAGGCCTGGTCGGCGATGACGGGGAGCGACGTCGGCCTGACGCTGAGCATCGTGGATTATCCGCACACAAATGCCGATGACTGGACCTGTGCGACAGAAGCGGCGATTGCGGTGCGATCCGACACGGGTGCCCCATTTGCTGTTGTCGCGAGCCTGCCCGAGTTGATGCCCTTGGCCGTCGCAGAACATTTGATGGCGCATGGCATTGTTCCGATGTCAGGATTGGCCGAAGCTCTGGCTGCTGCCGAAGCTGCCTCGCGGATTTCTGCGCCTGATGCGACGCCCGTGTTGATGCCCGGCAGCGCCATGGCTGACAGTGTGCTAACCGAAGCGGGCGCCAAGGCAGCGCTAAAGGTACATGGCCTGGCTGTTCCAGGGTTTCGAACGGTCCACAGCACCGATGGCCTGGTGGGCGCAGCAGAGGACCTTTGTCCGCCCTTTGCCCTGAAAGGCGTCGGGTTGGCGCACAAATCGGAACATGGGGCTGTTCGCCTCGGGCTGACGCCGCACCAGTTGAAACAGGCGGCGCAAGAGATCGGCACGGACTCTTTTCTGATCGAAGAGATGGTCACTGACGGTGTGGCCGAATTGCTGGTCGGCGTGACGCGGGATGAGGCGCATGGTTATGTGCTGACGCTAGGTGCAGGGGGTATTCTGACGGAACTGCTGCGGGATACGGTATCGCTGTTGCTGCCGGTGTCGGAGGCGCAGATCGCAAAGGCCCTGACGCAGCTCAAATGCAAGCCGCTGCTGACGGGTTATCGCGGCAGGCCCGCCGCCGATATGGGCGCGATCCTGCGCGCGGTCCTGGCGGTACAAGACTATGTGGTTGCCAACGCGGATACCGTTGGCGAAGTAGAAATCAACCCGCTGATCTGCACCCCTACCCGGGCAGTTGCAGTGGACGCACTGATCCGAAAGGCCAAGACATGACAACATCCCCCATCACCACCGAACGCGACGGAGCCGTTCTGCTCGTCACTTTGGATCGGCCAAAGGCAAACGCCATCGACCTTGCGACCAGCCGCATCATGGGCGAGGTCTTTCGCGATTTTCGGGATGATCCTGACCTGAGGGTCGCAGTTCTGACCGCTGCGGGGGACAAGTTCTTTTGCCCCGGCTGGGATTTGAAGGCGGCCGCAGACGGGGATGCGGTTGATGGCGATTACGGCGTCGGCGGGTTCGGTGGCCTGCAGGAATTGCGCGGAATGAACAAACCGGTCATCGCGGCGGTCAACGGCATTGCCTGTGGCGGCGGGCTGGAACTGGCCCTGAGTGCCGACATGATCCTGGCGGCAGACCACGCGACCTTTGCGCTGCCGGAAATCCGATCAGGCACCGTTGCCGATGCGGCGAGCGTCAAACTGCCCAAGCGCATCCCCTATCACATCGCGATGGAACTGTTGCTTACCGGGCGGTGGTTTGATGCGGATGAGGCCCATCGGTGGGGGCTGGTAAACGAGGTCTTGCCTGCTGACAGCCTGATGGATCGTGCGCTGGAGCTGGCACAACTGATCGCAAGCGGCCCACCTTTGGTCTATGCGGCAATCAAGGAAGTCGTACGGGATGCCGAAGATTCCAAGTTTCAGGATGCGATGAACCGGATCACCAACCGGCAACTGCAATCGGTGGATGTCCTTTATTCATCCGAGGATCAGTTGGAAGGCGCGCGCGCCTTTGCCGAAAAGCGCGATCCGGTCTGGAAGGGGCGCTAACGCCCGCTGCTCAGGTCTTTTCAAACAGCGCAATCAGCGCGAGATCGTCGCGGTGCTCACCTACGGCCATATCGCCGTAGATTCGCGTTTCGTTGAGCGTCAGATCCTGAATGCGTTTCCTGGCAAGGTGGTCCAGCTTTGCCTCAAAACCTGCGGACGCATAGTGTTTGGCATTGATGGACAGCGCAAACTGCGCGCCGTGCCGTGCAACGCGCAACAGGGCATCAATGGCATTCGGGCCCACATGCCCAGTCGTGAACGTGCCCGAGGACACGATGCCGGAATAGCTCTCGCGCGGAACGGGTATTCCCAGATTGAGATCCGCGATGATGGCATCCCGGTAAACGTCCTTGCGCATCGCCTGATCGAGCATTTCGCCGCTGATATCCGTTGCATCAATCGGACCGACGCCCAGATCGGCCAGAACCGCGCCACACAACCCGGTGCCCGCGCCGACATCCAGAACCGGACCCTGCCCGCCCGCCGCCACAAAGGCGCGCGCTGTGTGAATATGCAGCTGATAGTCTTCGCGTGCGGCAAAGGACTGATCATAGTCGCCCGCCCATTCGGCATAGAGCCGCTTTGAGTCCTGTGGCGTATTTAGCGCGTAGGCGGTTTTGAGATCGGGTGCATCATCGCTCATCATTGCATGAAAGGCGCAAGCGAGATTCGAATCAAGTGCGTCCTTGAGACACTTGCATCCGAGAGGGCCGCGTATCATCAAAGGCTGATGACAGGTACACTTCTATCCATGGGCCACGGCTATACCGCGCGGGCGTTGTCGCAACGGCTGGTCCCGCTGGGCTGGCGGGTCATTGGCACGACGCGCGATCCTGAACAATTGGAAACCATACGCGAAGCCGGGGCCGAAGCAGTGCGTTGGCCGGGTGAAACGCAGCCACTGGACGGCGTGACCCATATGTTGATCTCAACTGCGCCGAACGACGATGGTGATCCGGTTCTACGCGAGTTGAGCGACGAAATCGCGCGGCGCGCGGAACAGTTCAAATGGGTCGGATATCTTTCCACAACCGCAGTTTACGGCGATCATCAGGGCGATTGGGTGGATGAAACAACGCCTGCCACGCCCGCCTCAAAACGCGGAAACCTGCGGGTTCAGGCCGAGCAGCAGTGGGCCGCCATTCCCGGCCTTCCCCTGCATATTTTTCGTCTTGCCGGGATATATGGGCCCGGACGCGGCCCGTTTTCCAAGCTGAAACGCGGAAGCCTGCGTCGGGTCATCAAACCCGGACAGGTGTTTTCGCGCATCCATGTGGACGATATCGCAGAAGTACTGGCAGCCTCTATGGCGCGGCCCGATCCTGGCGCGATCTATAACGTCTGCGATGATGAACCGGTGCCGCCGCAGGACGTCATCGCCTATGCCGCAGAGCTGCAAGGACTGCCCTTGCCCCCGGCGGTACCTTTTGACGAGGCCGAGATGACCGCGATGGCCCGCAGCTTTTACAGCGAGAACAAGCGGGTGCGAAACGACCGGATCAAGCGCGAACTTGGCGTGCAGTTGCGCTATCCGAACTATCGCGTCGGGCTGGAGGCCCTGCACAAGGGTTGATCAGGCCCGTTGCTCGCCTAGCGTTGCCACGCCAAGCACATCCAGCACCTTGGCCTCGATCTGCGCGGCACTCATGCCAGCGACCTTGTACATATCCGAGGGGCTGGCCTGATCAATGAACGTATCCGGCAAGACCATCGACCGGAATTTCAGGCCGGTATCAAACACGCCTTCGTCGGCGAGCAATTGCGCAACGTGACTGCCAAAACCGCCGACTGCGCCTTCCTCGATGGTGATCAGCGCCTCGTGTTCGTTCGCCAATGACAGGATCAGATCGCGATCCAGAGGTTTGGCAAATCGCGCATCGGCGATGGTGGGTTTGATCCCCCTTGCGGCCAGCGCCTCTGCGGCGGCCTGAACCTCTGCCAAATGCGCGCCAAAGGACAGGATTGCCACCCGCTTGCCCTCTTGAATCATCCGGCCTTTGCCGATTTCAAGCGGCACGCCTTGTTCGGGCAATTCCACTCCGACCCCTTCGCCACGGGGAAACCGAAAGGCAATCGGCCCGTCGTCATGCGCCGCAGCGGTTGCCACCATATGCATCAACTCGGCCTCATCTGCCGCTGCCATCACGGTAAAGCCCGGCAGGTTCGCAAGAAACGCGATGTCATAACTGCCCGCGTGGGTCGCGCCGTCGGCCCCAACCAGCCCCGCCCTGTCGACCGCAAACCGAACCGGCAGCCGTTGGATCGCAACATCATGCACGACCTGATCGTACCCGCGCTGCAAGAACGTCGAATAGATTGCGCAAAACGGTTTCATCCCACCCGCAGCAAGCCCCGCCGCGAACGTCACGCCATGCTGTTCGGCGATGCCGACATCAAAACACCGGCTGGGAAAGCGTTCGGCAAACAGGTTCAGCCCGGTGCCATCGGGCATCGCGGCAGTTACGGCTGTGATCTTGTCATCTGCCTTGGCCAACGCAGTCAATGTCTTGCCAAACACGCTGGTATAGCTTGGCGCATTTGAAGGGGCCTTTTTCTGCTCACCCGTGACCACATCGAACTTGGCAGTCGCGTGGCCCTTGTCCTGTGCGGTCTCGGCCGGTCCATAACCTTTGCCCTTCCGCGTCAGCACATGGATCAGGATCGGGCCGCGCGCCCGTGCCTTGACGGTGCGCAGAACCGGCAAGAGTTGGTCCATATCGTGCCCGTCAATCGGCCCGACATACGAGAACCCGAGTTGCTCAAACAGTGTGCCGCCAACCGCCATACCCTTGAGAACATCCTTGGCCCGCTTTGCCCCCTCGCGAAACGGTTCCGGCAACAGAGACACCGCGCCCTTGGCCGCAGCCTTTAGTTCCTGAAACGGTTCTTCGGCATACAGGCGCGACAGGTACGACGACAAAGCGCCCACCGGGGGCGCGATACTCATCTCGTTGTCATTCAGGATCACGATCAAACGCTTGTTCAGGTGGCCCGCGTTGTTCATGGCCTCAAACGCCATGCCCGCGCTCATCGCGCCGTCACCGATCACGGCAATGGCGTCGCCCAGGCCCTCGGGTGTAACGCCGCCCAGATCGCGCGCCACAGCAAAACCAAGTGCCGCGCTGATCGACGTACTGGAATGCGCCGCACCGAACGGGTCGTAAGGAGACTCGCTGCGTTTAGTGAAACCGCTCAGGCCATCTTTCATCCGAAGGGTGCGAATGCGCTCGCGCCGCTCTGTCAGGATCTTGTGCGGATAGCATTGATGACCCACATCCCAGATGATCTTGTCACGCGGCGTATCAAAGACCGCGTGCAGGGCGACCGTGAGTTCCACAACCCCAAGCCCAGCGCCCAGATGGCCACCGGTAACAGAGACGGCCGAAATGGTTTCGGCGCGCAGTTCATCGGCAAGCCGGGTCAGCTCCGCATCGCTGAACTGTTTCATGTCTGCAGGCCGGGTCACACCGTCCAGCAAGGGCGTATTTGGTCGATCGGCCATCTGCGCCTCCATACGGGGCTGTTTCAACTGTCCCGCGCAATAACGAAACGGGCCGCCGCGCGCAATGTGTCAGCCTCGCGTCCATAAGGGTCCAGAGCAGCGCAGGCCTGCGCGACCAGTTCAGTCGCACGCATCTTGGCGCCATCAAGCCCCAGCAAAGACACGAAGGTCGCCTTGTTTGCACCCGCGTCCTTCTGCAAGCGCTTGCCCGCCTTCTCTGCGTCGCCCTCTACATCCAAGATGTCGTCGGCAATCTGAAAAGCAAGTCCAAGCGCGCTGGCATATCGACGCAACGGTTTAGGGTCGGCCTCCGCCAATCGCGCACCGGCACAGGCCGACCATTCGATCAACGCACCGGTCTTGCCCGCCTGCAAAGCGGTAATCTGATCAAGGCTCAACGGCACGGTTGCGGCTTCTGCGGCGATGTCGAGCGCCTGGCCCAGAACCATCCCCTGTGCGCCGCTGGCCCGCGCCAGAGAAAGGGTCAACTCGGCGCGTATCTCTGCCTGTCCGTTCTCTGGGCGGCTAACCAATTCAAAGGCAAGGGTTTGCAACGCATCGCCTGCCAGAACGGCAACGCCCTCGTCCCATTTGACATGCACAGTCGGTCGGCCACGTCGCAGGTCGTCATCGTCCATGCAGGGCAAATCATCATGTACCAGCGAGTAGGCGTGCAATGCCTCTATTGCGGTCGCAGACCAGATCGCGCGGTCCGCCGCTATGCCATGCAGACGCGCGGACTCAAGCACCAGAAAACCGCGCAGCCGTTTGCCGCCTTGCGTGGCATAGCCCATCGCCTGAACCACCGGAACCGGTTCAAACGCACTAAGCACGTCATCGAAATGAGTCTGGATCCGCTCAGCGGCCTCCGCCAGTCGTTGCGGAAACATCTATTGGGGGTCGACCGGGGCTGTGCCTGTCGGGTTGCCGTCACTATCCAACTTGATCGCGGCAACTTTTTCTTCGGCCCGTTTCAATTCTTCTTCGCAGCGTTTTTTCAGCGCCGCGCCCCGTTCATAGAGCGTGATCGAATCGTCCAGTGGCACGTCTCCGTGCTCCAACCGGTCAACCACCGACTCAAGCTCTTTCATCGCCTGCTCAAAACTCATCTCTGCAACGGGGGTATCGGTCATTTCGCGGCCTTCATCAGTTCCTGCACATGCGCCAGCACCGACGCGGACAGCGCGTGCAAATCATATCCGCCCTCCAGTGTCGAGACCACCCGGCCATCACAAAGTTCATCCGCCAATACGCAAAGCTCGGCAGTGATCCAGGCGAAGTCCTGGGTCTGCCATTCGAGATTGGCCAGCGGATCATCTGCGTGGGCGTCAAACCCTGCCGAGATGATGATCAGTTCCGGCTTGAACGCTCGTAGGCGTGGGAACGCCTTGTCCTGATACTCCTGTCGCATCAACGCGCCATCCGAACCGGGTGGCAGCGGGATATTCAGGATGGTGTCATAAGCCCCGGTTTCATCGGCGCGACCAGTGCCCGGAAACAGCGGAATCTGTTGGCTGGTGATCAGCAAAGCCCGCTTTTCATCCCACAAGAGGTCTTGGGTGCCGTTGCCGTGATGCACGTCGAAATCAACTACCGCCACGCGGCTTAACCCGTGGTGATCCAGCGCATGTTTCGCCGCCAGGGCCGCGTTTCCAAACAGGCAGAACCCCATCGGCGTATCCGTTTCCGCGTGGTGCCCGGGGGGGCGTACCGCGGCAAAGGCATTCGGTGCCTCTCCACCGAGAACCATATCGACCGCGCGTACCGCCGCACCGGCCCCGCGAAAGGCCGCGTTCAGTGATCCGGGCGACATCCATGTATCGCCGTCAAGCGCCACCTGGCCTTCGGCAGGAAGCGCGCGACGCAATTCCCCAAGATAGCTGGGCGGGTGAATGCGCAGAATGTCGTCATCTGCGGCCATCGGGGCCGTGACCCTGTTCACATCCAGCGGCTCTAGCGTGTGAAGAACGTGCTCCAGTCTTGCGACCCGTTCAGGATGCCCCTCGGGCGTCACATGTGTCAGACAGTCAGCATGTGTCAGCATCGCAGTTTTCATCGCTGATCCCTTCTTTGCGTTTTGTTCAGATCCGATTGGCGCTCGGGCGTAACCTAGTCGGGCGCGAGCATATATCCCGCGCCCCGTACGGTTTGCAGATAGCGGGGCTGCTTGGGGTCGGTTTCGATCTTGCGGCGCAACCGCGTGATCTGAACATCAACTGCCCGCTCTTGTGCCTGCCCTCTGTCACGGCCCAAATCTTCGACCAGCTTGTTGCGACTTACCGGTTCGCCGGGGCAGGATGAAAAGATTTTCATCAACTGGCTTTCGGTTGCAGTCAGACGCACCAGATCGTCACCCTGCCACATTTCGCCCCGTTCGATATCGTAGCGGATCGGTCCAAGATGCAGGATCTTTGGCACCGTATCGCCCGCAGGCGTTTCCGGCATCCGCCGCAGGATCGCATTGATGCGCAACAACAATTCCTTGGGCTCGAACGGTTTTGCCAGATAGTCGTCTGCACCTGCCTCAAGGCCCGCAATCCGGCTTTCTGTTTCCCCTCGCGCCGTCAGCAACAGGATCGGTGTTGCCAGTGTTTCGCGCAAGCTGCGGGTCAGCGTCACCCCGTCTTCGCCCGGCATCATCACATCCATGACGATCAGGTCAAAATCCAGCCCGCCAAGGATACGGCGGGCATGTGCTGCATCGCGCGCAGCCGTAACCAGAAACCCATGCCGCATCAGGAATTTGCGCAACAGGTCCCGGATACGTTCATCGTCATCAACAATCAGCAGATGTGCGTCCAGTTCAGCCATTACGCACCATCCCTCAGTTTGACATAAGCACGGCGCATGTCCGTATCCATCATTGCCTCAAGCACCTGTTTGAACCCAGCGACCGCCTCGGGACCCGCATCGCGAAAGGCTGATCGCATTCTGGCCCGCTGGGCATCGCTCAGCTGTTGTTCCAGTTGCAGCCCGGTTTCGGTCAGGAAAAGATGGCGTTCGCGCTTGTCGCTAGTGCCAACCCGGCTTTCCACCAGCCCATCCGAAATCAGCGTCCGAAGCACCCGGTTCAGAGATTGCTTGGTAACACCCAGAATGGCCAACAGGTTGTTGACCGTTGTCCCCGGCGCGCGGTTGATAAAGTGAACCGCGCGATGATGGGCGCGACCATAGGCCATTTCGCCAAGAATGCGGTCAGGGTCGGCAGTAAAACCGCGATAGGCGAAGAACATCGCCTCGATCCCCTGTCTCAGCTGCTCATCCGTCAGGAACAGCAAGCTTTCGCCGCTGTAAACCTGCGCTGCACGTCCGTCAGACATGATGTGCCTCTTCCCTAATTTATTTGAGCATACGTCAGCCTTGTTGACATTCCAAGTGCGAAGAGGTATCGAATCGCGATTTTAGCGTAATATAATGTCCGATGCGGACATAATTGCGCAACAAATGGAAAGCGCCCAATGTACAGGAGGATGCGCAATGTCAGGTTATGATGATCGTGATGGCCAGATCTGGATGGATGGTAAGCTGGTAGACTGGCGGGGTGCGAACGTACATATTCTGACCCATGCGCTGCACTATGCGTCGTCGGTTTTTGAAGGGGAACGCTGCTACAACGGCACCATTTTCAAATCCCGCGAACATTCCGAACGCCTGAAGAAATCGGCTGAAATGGTGGGGTTCGAGATCCCCTACACCGTTGATGAGATAGAAGCCGCCAAGCAAGAAGTACTGACCGCCAGCGGGCTCAAGGATGCCTATGTGCGTGCGATCGCCTGGCGCGGGGCCGGCGAAGACATGGGTGTCGCATCGGCGCGCAACCCGGTGCGGATGGCCATCGCCGCTTGGGAATGGGGTGCCTATTATGGCGACGCCAAGATGAAAGGAGCCAAGCTCGACATCTCCAGATGGAAACGTCCGAGCCCGGAAACCATCCCGGTTCACGCCAAGGCCGCCGGTCTCTACATGATCTGCACGATTTCCAAGCATGAAGCCGAGGCCAAAGGCTGCTCGGACGCGCTGTTCATGGACTATCGCGGCTATGTGGCCGAAGCGACCGGGGCCAATATCTTCTTCGTCAAGGATGGCGAGGTGCACACGCCCGACCCTGACTGCTTTTTGAACGGTCTGACCCGGCAAACGGTAATCGAGATGCTCAAGGAGCGGCAGATCCCTGTGCACGAACGTCATATCATGCCCGAAGAGCTGGAAGGGTTCGAGCAATGCTGGCTGACCGGCACCGCCGCCGAGGTCACACCGGTGGGTCAAATCGGCGACTACACCTTTGAAGTCGGCGCGCTGACCCGCCAAATCGCGGAAGACTACGAAAAACTGGTCCGCAGCTGACCGACCGGCAGTCGTCCTAGCGACAATTGTCGCGAATAATTTACGATACTGCCGAACGCCTCTTACATGGCTGCAATCCTATTCGCGCTATCTAGCCAATTTAGGATTGCAGCCATGACACGTCTTTACAAACCATCACGCCGCGCCGTTCTGGCAGGCGGAACCGCCTTTGCCGCTTCGCTGGCAATGCCCGCGATCAGCCGCGCATCCTCGCGCCCCATCTTTACCCACGGTGTTCAATCCGGCGATGTCGATCTCTCCGGCGGCATGATCTGGACACGCACAGATCGCCCCGCCCGCGTCATGATGGAGGTTTCGACAACCGAGAGCTTTGCAGATACACGCCACCTGGCACCACTCGACGCGGTTCCGTCGAGCGATCTGGCGGTCAAAAGGCTGGTCGAAGGCCTGCCCTCTGACCAAGATATCTTTTACCGCTTTGTCGCCGCCGACCTGCAGGACATGAATTCCGTCAGCGAGCCGATCATTGGCCGCTTTCGCACAGCCCCTGCGGCACGGCGCGATGTGCGGTTTGTCTGGTCGGGCGATACCGCGGGTCAGGGTTGGGGCATTGATGCGGACGGTATGGCGACCTACGCCACCATGGCACGACATCAACCCGATTTCTTCATCCATTCAGGCGATACGATCTATGCGGACGGCGCCATGGAGGATGAAGTTGCCCTCGCCGATGGCAGCATCTGGAAAAACACAGTGCTGATCGACGAAAAACGCAAAGTTGCGGAAACGCTCGACGAATTCCGTGGTCAGTGGAAATACAACATGATGGACGACCATGTGTGTGAAATGAACGCCATCGTCCCGACCTACTACCAATGGGATGATCACGAGGTGGTCAACAACTGGTCCGCTTCCAAGGACCTGACCGCAGATGATCGCTATACCGAAAAGTCCGTCGCCTTGCTGCAATCGCGGGCCGCGCAGGCGTTCCACGAAATGTCGCCCATCCGCTTTACCCCACAAGAACCGGGTCGCGTATATCGCAAGATCGGTTATGGCCCGATGCTCGACGTTTTCTTCCTTGACCTGCGCAGCTATCGCGGCGCCAACAGCGAGAACGTTCAGGAAAGCGAGTCCGACGCGACCCGCATCCTCGGTCAGGAACAAATGGCCTGGCTCAAGCGTGAGCTGGCCCAGTCGCAGGCGACCTGGAAGGTCATCGCCTCGGATATGCCCATCGGTCTGGTCGTGCGCGACGGCGACGCCAAGTTCGAGGCCGTCGCAAATGCCGATGACGGCGCCGCCAAGGGTCGCGAGATGGAGATTGCGGAACTGCTGCGCTTTATCAAGACGGCGAATATCACCAACACCGTCTGGTTCACCGCCGATGTGCACTATACCGCCGCGCATTACTATGACCCGAACAAGGCGCAGTTTCAGGACTTCGAACCATTCTGGGAATTTGTGTCGGGCCCGCTTCATGCTGGTACATTCGGGCCAAACGCGCTGGACGGAACTTTTGGGCCGGAACTCAAGTTCGTCAAGGCACCGACCGAAGAGCAAGGCGTCAACCTACCGCCGAGCGCCGGTCTGCAATTCTTTGGCCTCGTCGATATCGATGGTGCCACCCAGCAGATGACCGTTCGCCTGATGGACCGGGCGGATACCGAACTGTGGTCAGTGACGCTGGACCCCATGCAAGCGGCGATCTGATCACACTGTAGAACAGAAAACGGGCCCCGGTATCTGTCCGGGGCCCGCATCACGTCCCGATCAGACGAGTACGAAATCATCCGCGTCGATCTTGTGCACCCATTGCAACAGGATCGAATCCTCGCCCGCTTCGATTTTCAGGCCGCGATTGGTCACCGTCGCCGCATCAAGCACATCCTGCTCGGTCGCAAAGTCATCGCGCGAGAGAAGAAGTTCATCGCGCCAGAAGAAATCGCGTACGATGTTGTCACCGGACAGGTTGGTAAAGTCGAACGTGTCGGCCCCAAGGCCACCGACAAAACGGTCGTCGCCCGCATCATCCACCAGCCGATCCTTGCCGCGATTGCCGACGAGGTAATCGTCACCATCACCGCCCAGGATAATGTCAGCTCCCTTGCGCCCAAAGATTATGTCGTCTCCGCCGCTGCCGATCAGCACATCCTTTTTCTGCGTTCCCTTGATGACCCCGCCTTCTGGCTCGCCCAGGTCAAGTGGCACGAGTACCCGATCAATCGCCTGAATCTCGCCATTTGCCGTGGTGATATCGGTCAACCCGTCAATGAACATGGCGTTCGCAATCTCTGGGTCAGCGTCGATCAGTTCGTTGCCGTCAATGCCAAGACGCGCACCGTCCAGCGCAGTGTCGATCAGCCCAGCGCCTTGAAGCTCTGCAACAGAGGCGCCGCCAATCTTGACGTGATACAGCAAGACATCCGTGACCAATTCGGCACCCAACGCGGTGACCAGCGCCCCTGCAATATCCGCATCCGCGAGCGAGGACACATCCAGCCCAAGGTCGTCCGCAAGCTTGCGAAACGCCTCATCAGTGGGCGCGAACGCGGTGAAGGACGCATCGCGATCATCCACAACTGCATCAAGCCCCGTCGCCGAAAGCGCCGCGTTCAGAACCTCGAAACTGTCATTGGAACCTGCCACATCCGCAATGGTCGGACGTTGCATGGCCTCGGCGACATCGATGGGCAGAAGAACCCGGTCAATGGCCTGAATGATGCCGTTGGTTGCCTGAATGTCGGTCAGCCCCGTAACGAAATCCGGATTTTCGACATCCGGGTCCACATCGACAAGGGTTGTGCCGTTGACGTCGAACGTCGCGCCCAGCAGCGTCGTGACCGTCCCCTCAGCCTGCAACGCGCTGACTTCGGCACTCCCGGCCCGCACATGATAGGTCAAAACGTCGGTCAATGTCCCCACCCCAAGAGTTTCGACAAGCATCATCGCAATCTCGGTTTCACTCTTGCCTGCTACATCCAGTCCCAGCGTATTCGAAGCCAATTCGACAAAGGCCGCATCCGTCGGAGCAAAGACGGTAAAGTCACCGGGACCGGCAAAAGTATCGGCAAGCCCGGCGGCATTCAACGCGGCCTCCAATATGTCAAAGTTGTCGTTCGCGGCCGCAATCTCGCCAATGGACAAGGTTGGTTCGGGTTCCGGCGCGGGTGGAAAAAACCGGTCCAGGATATCCGAAAGAAAACTAAGAAATGACATGCTGATCTCCCCATAGACAGTTGGCGCGACATCCGGTTAGTGCCAGCCAGAAGCCCGTGGAGGGACAGTCAGGCATGGCTTTCCTGATGCGCGATAACCGGGGATACGCGGCGAGATCGCTTGCGGATCAGTTTGAAGGGACGAAACCCGCAGAGCACACGCCGACGTGAAAGATCGTGAGGCGCTTTTTCATCAGCTTTTTGGATCGGAGACCGCCCGTGCTCGTGACCGCTCCAGACCAAGCTGGTGTTCGCGCCAGATCACCAGAATGTTGCCTGCAACAACCAACGCGGCCCCGATCAGCATGACGGCTGTGGGCAGCTCTCCGAACCAGAAATACCCAAGCAGAATGGCAAAGATCATCGACGCATAGTCATAAGGGGCAAGCATCGAGGCCGCACCGAACCGGTAGGACGAGGTAACCAGTATCTGAGCAATACCGCCGACCACCCCAGCCAAGATCAACAGGCCGAGTGTTTCTGCACGCGGCACGACCCACCCGAACGGCAATGTCATCAGCGAAATGAATGAGGCCGTCGCCGAGAAATAGAACACGATCGCCGCTGTATGCTCAGTCTGTACCAACTTGCGGATATGGATCTGCACAAAGCCACGCGCGATCGTTGCGGCAAGAATGAACATCGCTCCCAGCGTTGCTCCGTCTTCCAGATTTCCGCCGCCGCCAAGCCTTGGCCAAACCATGATCAAAACCCCGACAAGACCGATCAGGACCGCCGAGATCCGCACCATGCGGATCGTTTCGCCCAGCATCAAGGCGGCAAGGATCACGGTAAAGATCGGTGTCGCATATCCAATCGCCGTCACCTCGGGTAAGGGCAAAAGACCCAGCCCTGCAAATGTCAGCCCCATTGCCAGCGTACCCAGCAACCCACGCCAAAAGTGACCCATCGGTTGCTTGGTGATCAACCCGTGTCGCAATTCACCCCGCGCCGCGAGCCATACGACGATCACCGGGATCGCAAAGAACGATCGGAAAAACACCGCTTCACCCGGCGGTACCTCTGCTGACGTGGCCTTGATCAGCGCCGCCATGACCGTGAACAGGCCGATCGCGCACAGCTTGAGCGAAACGGCGAGCCCCGGTCGATGCGATGTTAACATTTTTGCCATGCGGCCTTCCTGCGCCGCACACGCAAAAAGATCAATGGGGTATCCTTAGATCAGCCAGAGCATCAGCGCGTTCAAGGTGAAGAACGCACCGGATGTCGCGGCCAGCATGGCAATGGACGCAGCCCCCTCCAAGCCCTGTTCCTGCGCAAGCACCACATAGATTCCGAACATGGGCATCGCTGCCGACAGGATCACCGCGATGTGCAAATCATCCGGCATACCCGCCAGTCCCATCATCGACACAATCGCAGCCGCTAATGCCACCAGCGCCGGATGCACCACCAGCTTGCCAATTGCGATCTGCGCCGCAAGCGACTTGTTGCCGCGCAGGGGAAGCCCGACCAATGCGCCACCAATGGCGATCAGAGAAAGTGCCGCTGCCGAGTCAGCCAGCATCGAAGTGAGGCCCAGAACGGGGCCGGGAACCCGAACACCGAACAGCGAGACCGCCAATCCGGCGAGAAGGCCGATGATCATCGGACGCTTCAGCATACCGAGCAGGATCGCGCCCAGCCGCGCCCCAAGGCCCACGCCTGTGTTTCCTTTGGCAAAATCGATCAACACCAGGCAGATCGGGATCAGGATGATGTTTTCCACAAGGATGTTCAGCGCCAATACGATCCCCGCGATATCCGGGAACGCCAAGAGCATGATGGGGAACCCAACAAAGCCCGAGTTTGGACAGCTGCTGCCCATCACCGCCAACGCCCGGCGCGCGGGATCAATTCGTTTCAGCGTGAACCACAGATAGACGACGATGATGGTGGCAACCCCACCTCCAAGATAGGCCAGCACGTAACCCTGCTGAAACACCTGTGCAAAATCCCGTGTCGCCAGTGCCTTGAACAGCAATGCGGGCAGCGCGATGTTCAGGACAAAGTTGCCCAGAAGACGCATGTCGGAGGACGACAACCACCCGGCCCGCACCAGCCAATAGCCGATCACAATGGCAGCATAGATCGGAAAGGTGATGCCGAGGATGGTTGCCAAGGATCAGCCGATCCTGCCGCGATTCTCACCGACCTGACCACGGTGCAGCAACATATGGTCAAGGATCACACAGGCCATCATCGCCTCGCCCACCGGCACCGCGCGGATACCGACGCAGGGATCGTGGCGGCCTTTGGTGATGATCTCGGTCTCTTCGCCTGATTTGGTTATGGTCTTGCGCGTGCTGAGGATTGAACTGGTGGGTTTAACGGCAAAGCGTACCACGACATCCTGTCCGGTGCTGATGCCGCCAAGAATGCCGCCAGCATGGTTTGAACTGTACTTCGGACCACCCTGCCCCATGAAGATCTCGTCGGCATTGGCCTCACCCGTCAGCATCGCCGCCGACATGCCCTCGCCGATCTCGACCCCTTTTACCGCATTGATACTCATCATTGCGGCGGCCAGATCCGTGTCAAGCTTGCCATAGACCGGTGCGCCCAGCCCTGCGGGTACACCGCGGGCAACGACTTCGATGATCGCCCCGACCGAGCTGCCAGATTTGCGCAGCCCATCGAGGTAGGTGGCCCAGGTTTCCGCCGCTTGCGCATCGGGTGCCCAAAATGGGTTCGCTTCGATCTGCGCCCAGTCGAATTCCGCCCGGTCGATGGCGTGTTCCCCCATCTGCACCATATAGCCTGTGATCTGAACATCCGGTGCCAGCGTCCGGATCGCTTCGCGCGCCAAACCACCGGCCGCCACGCGAGACGCGGTTTCCCGTGCCGATGAGCGGCCGCCGCCGCGATAGTCACGGATACCGTATTTCTGCCAATAGGTAATGTCCGCGTGTCCCGGACGAAACTTGTCCTTGATGTCGCCATAGTCCTTGCTGCGCTGATCGGTATTTTCGATCATCAGCTGAACTGGCGTGCCGGTAGTCAGCCCCTCGAACACACCCGACAGGATGCGCACCTGATCCGGTTCGCGCCGCTGTGTCGTGTATTTGTTCTGACCCGGCTTGCGCCGATCCAGCCAGTGCTGGATCATCGCTTCGTCAACCACAACACCCGGCGGGCAGCCATCAACCGTCGCCCCGATCGCAGGGCCGTGGCTTTCGCCCCAGGTGGTCACACGGAACAGGTGGCCAAAGCTGTTGGTCGACATGGGCGGTGCTCCTTTTGGCATGTGCTTTAGCGGGGGGATCAAAGTCTCGCAAGCGGTTGTCGTGCTGCAGGGGGGCGCTGCCCCCGCCGCCCTGCGGGCTACTCCCCCGGAGTATTTTGACAAAGATGAAGGGTAAGGCGCTTGTCATTGCGGGGCCCGCGAACTAGGGTTTCCGCCACCTCGGGGTGCCTTGAATGGCTGAGACGCGCAATGCGGACCCGTTGAACCTGAACCGGCTAATACCGGCGTAGGAAAGGTCTGGAACCCCTTCCATCCCTGCCCATCGCCGCAAATGGAGGATGCCATGAAGTATCTTGCGATTGCAGCGGGAGTTTGTTGTGCCACGGCAGCTTATGCCGAGACATCGGAACTGACCGTCTATACCTATGACAGTTTTGTCGCGGAATGGGGGCCGGGACCGGTCATCGAAAAAGCATTCGAAGAAAGTTGTGGTTGCGATCTGAAACTGGTCGGGGCCGGTGATGGCGCAGCGCTTTTGGCGCGGATCAAGCTTGAAGGTGCGCGCAGCGATGCGGATATCGTTCTGGGGCTGGATACCAACCTGACCGAGGCGGCGGTGGAAACCGGCCTTTTCGCACCACATGCGGTCAGCGCCGACTACACCTTGCCGGTGCCGTGGAATGATCCGGTATTCGTGCCGTATGACTGGGGCTATTTTGCCTTTGTGCACGAGGCGGATGCCACGGCACCCAGCGATTTTCGTGCGCTTGCATACAGCGATACCAAGATTGTCATTCAGGACCCGCGTTCGTCGACCCCGGGACTTGGATTGCTGATGTGGGTCAAGGCGGCCTATGGCGACGAGGCACCGGCCATCTGGGAAGCGCTTGCAGACAACATCGTCACCGTGACCAAGGGTTGGAGCGAAGCCTATGGGCTGTTTCTGGATGGCGAGGCTGACATGGTGCTGTCCTACACCACCTCGCCTGCCTATCATCTGATCGCCGAAGAAGATGCCAGCAAAGCAGCGGCGGCGTTTGACGAAGGACACTATTTACAGATCGAAGTGGCGGCAAAGCTTGTCAATTCCGATCAACCAGAGCTGGCAGACGCCTTTCTGGATTTCATGGTCACGGATGCGTTTCAATCCGTGATCCCGACAACGAACTGGATGTATCCGGCAGTAACACCAGCAGGTGGCTTGCCGCAGGGATTCGAAACTCTGGTCAAACCGGATAAGGCATTGATCATTCCCGCAAACGAAGCCGCAACATTGCGGGATGAAGCGTTGGCAGAGTGGCTGGGCGCGCTCAGCCAATAGGCCATCGCAGCGGAGTTGGCGCGGCGGCAATTGTCGCAGCGCTGATTCTTGGTGCGCTGGTTGCGGTTGCATTGCGCGCCGAACCCGGACGCGGTCTTGGGCCGTCTGATTGGGCGGCCGTGCGGTTCACCGTGGTGCAGGCCGCGCTTTCTGCCGCGTTCAGTGTCGCCGTTGCCGTACCGGTTGCGCGGGCGTTGGCGCGGCGACGCTTTGCGGGTCGACGCATTCTGATCGCACTTTTGGGCGCACCGTTCATCTTACCTGTGATCGTCGCCGTGCTGGGGCTGCTGGCGGTATTCGGGCGCAGCGGCTGGATCAGCGAGGCGCTCGGTTGGGTCGGCTTGCCGCCCTTGCAAATTTACGGACTGCATGGCGTGGTGCTGGCGCATGTGTTTTTCAATTTGCCTCTGGCAACCCGGCTGATCCTGCAAGGCTGGCAGGAAATTCCGGCAGAACGGTTCCGTCTCGCCGCACAGCTTGGCGCCGGGTCGCGCGCGATGTGGCAATTGCTGGAATGGCCGATGCTGCGACAGATCGCACCCAGCGTTTTGGCCGTGGTCTTTGCGATCTGTCTGACCAGCTTTGCGGTTGCGCTTACGCTCGGCGGCGGTCCTAAGGCCACGACCATCGAATTGGCCATCTATCAGGCCTTTCGATTTGATTTTGACCTTGGGCGTGCCGCATTGATGTCGTGCATTCAAATCGCCCTGACCGGGACCGCCGCACTGGTCGCGCTACGAACCAGCCGCGGGGATGGGTTTGGCAGTGGGCTGGACCGCCCGGTGGAGCGGTGGGACGCACAGGGAACAACCGCGCGGATATTGGATGGCGGCATTATTGCGCTGGCGGCTGGGTTCTTGCTGATGCCTTTGACGGCCATCGTTCTGTCCGGTCTCCCGGGTTTGGTTGATCTGCCAGCAACCGTGCTTTCGGCGACGCTGAATTCGGTCTTTGTCGCTGGTATCAGCACGTTTGTCACACTGGCGTTGGCCGTGCCTATGGCGGTGGCCGTGGCGCTTGGGCGCGGCGGATTTGTTGAATTCTCTGGGCTTTTGGGGTTGGCGGCGTCGCCTCTGGTCATTGGAACAGGGCTTTTTATTGTGATTTATCCACTGATGGACCCGGCCCTGCTGACCCTGCCGGTGACAGCGCTGGTCAATGCGCTGATGGCACTGCCCTTTGCCCTGCGCATCCTCGTGCCGCGCGCACGGCAGGTGATTGACCGCTATGGCCGACTGTCGCTGACTCTTGGCATGGCGGGTCGACCGTTTCTGCGCCGGGTTCTGCTGCCCCGAATGCGCGCGCAAATCGGCTTTGCCGCAGGGTTGTCGGCGGCACTGTCGATGGGCGATCTCGGGGTCGTCACGCTCTTTGCTGATTCCGAACACGCGACCTTGCCCTTGCAAGTTTATCGCCTGATGGGGGCCTATCAGATGCAGGCGGCGGCGGCGGCAGCGCTGTTGCTGCTGGTGATGTCGATGGCACTGTTTTGGTTGCTAGATCGCGGAGGACGCTGGCATGTTGAAGCTTGAGAAATTGGTTATCGACAACGGTGGGTTCGAACTCTCCGCTGATTTCACGCTGACCGCCGGCAGCAAGGTCGCGATCATCGGGCCATCGGGCGCGGGTAAATCGACGTTGATCGGCGGCATCGCGGGCTTTCACCCGATCGTCAGCGGTCGATTGTGCTGGAATGGCGAAACAATCACCGACGCAGCCCCCGGTGCCCGCCCCCTTGCAATGCTGTTTCAGGACGGCAACCTCTTTCCGCATCTGACTATCGCGCAAAATGTCGGTCTGGGCCTGAACCCGGACTTGCGGTTATCCGCCTCACAGTGGGAACAGGTCAATCAGGCCCTCGCACGTGTTGGGCTGGAAGGCATGGGCACGCGCAAACCAGCGGCGCTTTCGGGTGGCCAGCAAAGTCGCGCCGCCTTGGCACGTGTCTTGATCCAGGGCCGTCCGTTGTTGTTGCTGGACGAACCCTTTGCCGCATTGGGCCCCGCGCTCAAGGCCGAGATGCTTGATCTCGTGGACACGCTGGTCGCCGAGACTGGCGCCACCTTGCTGATGGTCAGCCACGACCCGCAGGATGCCCGGCGAATCGCGGATCAGGTCATTCTGGTCGCCGATGGCGTGGCCCATCCGCCGGAAGATACGACAAGCCTGCTTGACAATCCGCCCCCGGCACTGCGCACCTATCTGGGATAGAACCTCAGGCGGCGACACTGCTCCGCAAGCCGGTCAGCGCCAGTGCGGCCTTTGCGGCCTCGCGACCCTTTTCTACGAAATGCGCCCGGAATATCGCATTGTGATGCTCCGTTTCCTGATAGTGGTGTGGGGTCAGGGACACGGACAGGACGGGAACGCCGCTGTCCAAACCTGCGCGCATCAATCCATCGACAACGGCCTGCGCGACAAAGTCATGACGATAGATGCCACCATCAACTACAAATGCCGCGCCAATCACCGCGCCATAGCGCCCGGTCAGCGCGAGGTCGCGTGTTACCAGCGGCAATTCAAACGCACCGGGGACGTCGAACACGTCGACTTGGGCGGCAGGGATAAGTTCGCAAAATCCATCCAGCGCGCGATCAACGATATCGGCGTGCCAGCTGGCTTTGACAAAAGCAAATCGGGTGAGTGTCATAGGTAATCTCCTTTGGTTCAGACACGTCCACCCAAGGCGATCACGAACAGGCACACTGCGGATGCAGCGCACATGCACGTCCTCTTTCATCCGGACTTTGACCGTCGGCTCTGGCCTCTCACCAGATCTGCTGACCAAGGGCTCTCCCTTGCGCTCGCGGGCTCGCAGGATTGGACCTGCATACCGCCGGTGGGGAATTTCGCCCCGCCCTGAGAACGCGAGCACACTTGCCAAACACCGCCCCGCTCTGCAAGAGGAATGGTGCACAGGAGACTGCGATATGCATCCCAACCCCGTTTTTCACACCGCCGACTCGCAGGCAAATATCGACTTTGCGCGCGAGCGCGGGTTTGGCGTGTTGGCGGTCTCGGACGACAACGGCACTCCACTGCTGTCGCACGTCCCCTTTTTGCTGGCCAAGGACGGAACCAGTGCGGACCTGCATCTGGTACGCTCAAATCCGATCACGCGGATTACCAAGGTGCCGCGTTCTGCGCGGATCGCGATCTCGGGACCGGATGGATATGTTTCGCCGGATTGGTATGGTTTGGAAGATCAGGTGCCGACGTGGAATTATGTTGCGGTGCATTTGACGGGGACGCTGGAAATGCGCCCACAGGACGAACTTCGCGATCTGCTTGATCGGGAGTCAGCATTTTTCGAGCGGCGGTTGCTGCCCAAAACGCCATGGCGTGCTGACAAGATGGACGGCGAAACGCTGGATCGGATGATGCGGATGATCGTCCCGTTTCGCATGCAGGTGGACGCCGTCGATGGAACCTGGAAGCTGAACCAGAACAAGCCCGACTCCGCTCGCCTTGGCGCGGCCCAGCAGATGGAGGCGTTTGGCATCGGCGCGGAAACAACGCTGCTTGCCGCGTTGATGCGCGGTGCGGATGGACAGGGCTGATTGGTGCGTTAGTCTGCAACAAACAACTCAGGACACATTTAAATGAAGCTTTATCACTCGCCCGCCTCGCCCTTTGTCCGCAAGGTCTGCGTTCTGTTGCATGAGTTGAACCAGGCCGACGCGGTTGAACCGGCGACGGTCACAACCACGGCGCTTGCCTCGGACGAGACCCTGAAGGCCGCGAACCCCTTGGCACGATTGCCCGCGCTGGAACGCCCGGAAGGAACCACATTGTACGACAGTCGCGTTATCACGGCGTATCTGAACGATCTCTACGGCGGAGATTTCTACCCGCAGGCAGGAACACGCTGGGATACACTGACGCTCGAGGCGACCGGAGATGGTATCATGGATTCGGCTGTTTCCATGGCCTACGAGGTACGGCTGCGCCCTGAAGAGGCCCAGTCAAAGGAATGGATCGAGGCGCAGTGGAACAAGATTTCCCGCGCGCTGGCGGTTCTGAACGCGCGTTGGATCAGTCATCTGTCGGGGTCTGTCACCATGGGACATGTTTCGATTGCCTGTGCGCTTGGGTATCTCGATCTGCGCCACGACGCGCGCAACTGGAGGCGGGGAAACGACGCGCTGGCCGCGTGGTTTGCGGAATTCGAATCGCGCCCGTCGATGCAGGCAACCCTCCCGCCCGCCAGCTGATGACCCGCGCAGGAAAACCGAATTTGGAACCCACAAGGCGCGCTGAACCGACGCAGTTGCGACACAGGAGCCGAATTGCGGCATCCTGCGCGCCTATGACCGCTGGACGAACCATGACCACAACGATAATACGCCCCTGAGAAGCTGCATGAAAATGCTGCTGCAAAGCATGTTTGCCCGGACCCGGGCGCAGGAATTGGAGTAAACCTCGTGTCCCACGCAGAAGACCACGAAGGCACCCGGAGAGATTTCCTCTACTATGCCACCGCTGGCGCCGGAGCTGTAACCGCAGGGGCCGCCATATGGCCACTGGTCAACCAGATGAACCCATCTGCCGACGTCAAAGCGTTGTCGTCGATCCTCGTCGATGTCAGCGACGTCGAAATTGGCACCCAGATCACGGTGAAATGGTTGGGCAAGCCGGTGTTCATCCGCCGCCGGACCGAAGAAGAGATTCTCGAGGCGCGTGAAGTCACGATGGCCGAGCTGATCGACACGAGCTCTGAAAATGCCAACAAGCCCGGCACTGACGCCGCGGACGAGAACCGCTCGCTGGACGAAGCTGGCGAATGGTTGGTCATGATGGGCGTCTGCACCCACCTCGGTTGCGTACCGCTGGGCGAAGGCGCGGGCGAGTTCCACGGCTGGTTCTGCCCATGCCACGGGTCGCACTATGATACGTCCGGCCGCATCCGCAAGGGTCCTGCCCCCCGCAACCTCGACGTGCCGGTATCGGCCTTCGAGGACGAAACCACAATCAAACTGGGATAAGGAGGCGCGCTCATGTCTGGAATTCCGCACGATCACTACGAGCCGAAGACGGGCGCAGAAAAGTGGCTGCACAGCCGCCTGCCCATCGTCGGTTTGCTTTATGACACGATCATGATCCCCACACCCAAGAACCTGAACTGGATGTGGATCTGGGGGATCGTCCTGACGTTCTGCCTTGTTTTGCAGATCGTGACCGGCATCATTCTGGTGATGCACTATACCCCGCATGTTGATCTGGCCTTTTCCAGTGTCGAACACATTATGCGCGACGTGAACGGCGGCTTTATGCTGCGTTACCTGCACGCAAACGGCGCCTCGCTGTTCTTTATCGCGGTTTATGCGCACATCTTCCGTGGCCTTTACTACGGCAGCTACAAGACGCCTCGCGAAATCACATGGATCATCGGCATGTTGATCTATTTGGCGATGATGGCGACCGGTTTCCTTGGCTATGTTCTGCCTTGGGGGCAAATGTCGTTCTGGGGCGCTACCGTGATCACCGGCCTGTTTGGTGCGATCCCGTTCATTGGCGAGCCGCTGCAGACATGGCTCTTGGGCGGACCTGCTGTGGACAACGCCACGCTGAACCGCTTCTTCAGCCTGCACTATCTGCTGCCCTTCGTGATCGTCGGCCTTGTCGCCGTGCATATCTGGGCCTTCCACACCACTGGTAACAACAACCCGACCGGGGTTGAAGTTCGCCGTGGCTCCAAGGCCGAAGCTGAGAAAGACACGGTTCCGTTCTGGCCCTATTTTGTGATCAAGGACCTGTTTGCGCTGGCCGTCATCATGACCATCTTCTGGGCAGTTGTCGGCTTTATGCCAAACTACCTTGGCCACCCGGACAACTACATCGAAGCCAACCCGCTGGTCACGCCTGCACACATCGTGCCGGAATGGTATTACCTGCCGTTCTACGCGATCCTGCGGGCCTTCACCTCCGAAGTCTGGGTCGTGCAGATCGCCTCGTTCGTCACGGGCGGCATTGTCGATGCCAAGTTCTTTGGTGTGTTGGCGATGTTCGGTGCGATTGCCGTGATGGCGCTGGTTCCGTGGCTGGATACATCCAGCGTCCGGTCGGGTAAATATCGTCCGATGTTCAAGTGGTGGTTCTGGCTGCTGGTCATCGATTTCTTTGCGCTGATGTGGCTGGGTGCCATGCCTGCGGAAGAACCCTATGCCAGCTTCTCGCTGATCGCCTCGGCCTACTGGTTCGCCTACTTCCTGGTGATCCTGCCGATCCTTGGCGTGATCGAGAAACCCGATCCGCAACCGGCGACCATCGAGGAAGATTTCGAGGCGCATTATGGCAAGAAAGCTGATGCAGGCAGTGATGCCCCAACAGCCCCAGCCGAATAAGAAGAGGACCGGGACAGATGATGAAGAAACTCGCAATCGGTGCCGCCCTCGCCTTGGCCCTGAGCCCCGTCGCCACCCTGGCGGCTGGCGGTGGAGAGCAGCACATCGAGGACTTTGCGTTCTCGTTCGAGGGACCATTTGGCACCTATGACCAAAACCAGTTGCAACGCGGCCTGCAGATCTACACAGAGGTCTGCGCCGCCTGCCACGGGCTGAAAATGGTACCGATCCGCACCCTGTCTGACGAAGGCGGGCCGCACATGCCCGAAGATCAGATTCGGGCCTATGCGGCAGAGTACTTTGAAGTGTTCGACCCCGAGCTTGACGATTTTCGTCCGGCGACGCCCGTCGATCATTTCCCGGCAAATGATGCTGTTGGTGCACCCGATCTGAGCATGATGGCCAAAGCCCGCGCTGGTTTCCACGGCCCCTATGGTCTGGGTCTCAACCAGATGTTCAAGGGCATGGGCGGCGCGGAATACATTGCCTCGCTCCTGACTGGCTATACCGGTGAAGAAAAAGAAGAAGCCGGCGCGATCCTCTATGAAAACACCGCCTTCCCCGGCGGCTGGATCGGCATGGCACCGCCGCTTTCCGACGAGTTGGTCGAGTTTGCAGACGGACATTCGAACACGGTTCATCACATGGCCGAAGACGTATCCGCATTCCTGATGTGGACAGCCGAGCCCAAGATGATGGCCCGCAAGCAGGCCGGATTTGTCGGCGTATTGTTCCTGACGATGCTGTCGGTTCTGCTCTACCTGACGAACAAGCGGATCTGGGCACCGATCAAGGGCAAAAAGTCCGCCTGATCCGACACCGTTTTCCAAGATCAGCTCCCGCATTCCGGTGCGGGAGCTTTTTTGTGTCCAATCAACAACTGACTCTGTGTGGCGGAACCATTGGTGACCTTGCAGACGCCAGTGTTGCCGTTATCATCGGTTGTTCCGGCGATGGAGACTTGCGATCACGATGATCTAACGCCCGTAAATTCGACCCGACGCTCTGGCTGACGGCATCCACCGCTGATGAGGAGTAACCATGCCCAAGAAACTTGCCGCAGGAAACTGGAAGATGAACGGCTCCAGCGCCTCGGCCTCCGAGATCGCAGCATTGCTCCCTATCCTTCCGAATCTCAGCTGCCAGGTGTTGCTGTGCCCACCGGCCACGCTTGTCACGTCCATGAAGAACTGGGCCGAGGGATCGAATCTTCTGATCGGCGGGCAGGATTGCCATGCCAGCGAGTCCGGCGCGCATACCGGCGATGTTTCGGCACCTATGCTGGTTGATGCCGGCGCGACGCATGTCATTCTCGGTCATTCCGAACGGCGCTCTGACCACGGCGAGACCGATGCGATGGTCAGGGCCAAAACCACGGCGGCACACGCCGCAGGGCTGGTCGCGGTTGTCTGCGTCGGTGAAACCGAGGCAGAGAGAGACGCTGGCCGCGCATTGGATGTTGTCGGGTCACAGATCGCTGGATCGCTTCCCGATGGCGTGACCGGGGACAATACCGTGATCGCATATGAACCCGTTTGGGCCATCGGTACAGGCCGGACCCCGACGCTCGAGCAGATCGGAGAAGTGCATGACTTTCTACGCGAAGCACTTGATCAGCAGCTCGGTGCCGAAGGCGCGAATCTGAGCCTGCTTTATGGTGGATCGGTCAAACCAGGCAACGCCTCAGACATTTTCGCGGTGGCCAATGTCGACGGCGCATTGGTCGGTGGCGCGTCCCTCAAGGCGTCTGATTTCTCCGGTATCATAAAGGCGCTGGACGCCGCCTGATTCAGAGATGCCATGGTCGCATCAACGCGGTGGCCAATTTCTTTGGAACCCGGTATGTCGGCAACAACGTCGGCATTTATGCCTCCGGCCCTGCCAAGCAGTGATCTTTGTTCATTCAGAACGGTGCGGACAGGCGAACACACTTTGAAAATTCGCGCGGACCGTTCCGGGCGGGCTATCGACATCCTTTATCGCGCCCATGTCCGGGCAGAGGAGAACAGAAATGACAACCATTCTTGAACAACTCCGCGACATGACAGTCGTAGTCGCCGACACCGGCGAAGTCGAAGCCGTCAAGGCCCACGCGCCGGTGGATTGCACCACCAATCCTTCGCTGGTTCTGGGCGCGCTGAAAGACCCGGCCTCCGAAGCGCTGGTCGCACGCGAGATCGAAGCCGGGCGTAAGGCCGGTCTAAGCCCCGCAGCGGTCTGTGACGCGCTGACGGTGGCGGTTGGAGCGGAACTGGCGGCGCTGGTTCCCGGCCGGGTTTCGACCGAGGTTGACGCCTGTCTTTCCTTTGACACCAAAGCGTCCGTGACCCGCGCCCGCAACATCATTGCCGATTACGACGCGCGTGGGGTTGGCAAGGACCGCATCCTGATCAAGCTCGCCTCGACCTGGGAAGGTATTCGCGCGGCAGAGGTGCTTCAGGACGAAGGCATTGATTGCAACCTGACGCTGCTGTTTTCCATGGCGCAGGCCGTCGCCTGTGCGGATGCCGGGGCATTTCTGATTTCGCCCTTCGTGGGCCGGATCACTGATTGGTACAAAAAGGCCGAAGGTGTCGAAAGCTATGCGCCTGACGAAGACCCCGGCGTAAAATCGGTGCGCGGGATTTATGACTATTACAAATCCAACGGCATCGACACGGTTGTGATGGGCGCATCCTTTCGCAGCACCGACCAGATCAAAGCACTGGCGGGTTGTGACCGCCTGACCATCGCACCGAAGTTGCTCGACCAGTTGGGCAACGAATCCGGCACCTTGCCGCGCGCCCTGTCGCCTGACAATGCCAGCGGCGTGGCCAGGATCGAGATGGATGAAAAAGCCTTTCGGTGGGACATGAACAGCGACGCCATGGCTACTGAAAAGCTCGCCGAAGGCATTCGAAATTTTGACGCCGACCACAAGAAACTGATCGCCCTGATCGCGGATCGCATGGCGTAAGATACCACACGGGCCGCTGATCAAGACAAATATTGCTTGGCGGCCCCGTTCAGTCGGTGCTCAGCAGGATGGCCCCTGCCCGGTTTCCGGCTTCGACAGCCTCATGTGCTGCCGCGCAGTCGGCAAGTGGAAACACCCGCTCGACAGGACAATTCAACGCCCCTTCGCTCAAGGCGCGGGTGAGCCGTTTGATGGTGGCAGTGCGCTCGCTCTCGCTCAGCAGGTAGATCAGCGCAATTTCAATGGTCACCGCTTTGAACAGCAGCGGATAGAATGGAAACACCGGCTCCATCTCCAAAGCCGACCCATAGGCGCAGATTGTACCGTTTTCCGCGATTACTTCGGTGTCAGTCGCAATGTTCTTGCCGAATTCGACCTCTACAATGCGATCAACGGGTTGGCCCGAATTGGCCGCAAGGATGCGCGCGGCAAGATCCGCATCGGCATAATCGATCACGGCATCGGCGCCTGCCTCGCGGGCACGCTCGGCCCCTGCCCCACGTGCGGTCGCGATGACCTTGGCCCCGCCCCATTTGGCCAGCTGTACCGCCAACAGGCCAACAGTTCCTGCACCGCCCTGAATCAGAACCGTCTTGCCTGCGACATCACCGCCACTGAACACCGTGAATGCGGCAGTCAGGCCGGGGATGCCGAGGATGGCCCCGGTTTCGAAACTCACATTGTCCGGCAACACCACCGCCTGATCTTGTGGCAAGGTGATCTGGTTGGCAGCGGTGCCGTATGCGCGCCGCCATTGCCCGTTCCAGATCCACACACGTTCACCGATCCGCTCGGCGTTGACGCCGTCGCCTACAGCACTGATGACTCCGGCACCATCACTGTGTGGAATAACCTGCGGAAACGGCGGCTTGGTGACGCCCGGTCGCGTGCCGGCACGCGCTTTGACATCCGATGGGTTGATCCCGGAAAACACAAGATCGACGGTGACTTCACCGGATCCGGGGCGCGGTGCTTCGATCTCTTGCAGGCTCAGCACATCGCGTGCCGCACCAAACCGATCATAGACGATGGCTTTCATTCCCCGGTTCCTTCAGATGATATGGGTTGTCGTCGGGGCAACATACTGTGCATTGCCGGTTGGTCGAGTGCGGATCAGCTGAATACGTCAGTCGCGCAATTCTTCGGCCGCCACGCCCCACAGGTCTTCCTTTGCCGCCCAACCGCGATAGCCGCCCGCGCTGATCTGGCACCAGTCCGGACCACAGGACCCCAGACGGGCCACAACGCCCAGTTCAAATGCCGCATTGATCGGAGAGGTCGGATCAGGTCGCGCGTGCACGGCCATCATGTCCTTTTCCACCAGCACCGTGCGCACGCCCGACAGCAGCGCATAATGCACCCAACCACCTGCACCGTCCCGGTCTTGCACCCGTCGCCAATGGCCATGCTCTGCTGTGATCTGTACTGGCATATCCCGGCGCTTGAACACCCAGTCGATGCGATGGGTCAGCGATGGACCACGCCGCACGTTGCCTTCGTTGGCTTTCATCGAGACATAGCGCGGCATCGGCAGGTTGGTAATCGGTCCGCGCCCCGCGTTGCTCTGGGCAACAGCGGCGCTTGCGGCCAGCGCAACCACCAGAAATCCCGCACCCAAAAGGCGCCACATCAAAACCTGAACTGTCACTGTCCGTTTGCCTGCTCTAACAAAAAACTGCCACGTGTTTTTCCGCCCGAGGTTCTTGTGCACCGGTGCGTACTGCGCCACCATGACATGGCGCGAAGCGATTTGAAAAGCGGCGGGAGAGACAGAGTGCCAAGAGAACGTCTGAGTGTTGTTGTTACGCGACGGTTGCCCGATGAGGTCGAGACCCGGCTGAGCGAGTTGTTTGACGTCAAGCTGCGCGACGATGACACGCCAATGACCCGATCGCAGCTGGCCGAGGCCATGCGCGATGCCGATATTCTCGTGCCGACCGTCACCGATGACATCGACGCGCGCCTGATCGGACAGGCGGGAGAACGGCTCAAGCTGATCGCCAACTATGGTGCGGGCGTTGACCACATCGATGTGGCCACGGCACGGCAACGGGGCATTCTGGTCAGCAACACACCGGGTGTGCTGACCGACGATACCGCTGATATGGCAATGTCCCTGCTGCTCGCCGTGACGCGTCGCATTCCCGAAGGTCTGGCCATCATGCAAAAAGGCGAATGGCAAGGCTGGGCGCCCACCGCGCTTTTGGGTGGCCGCGTCGGTGGCCGTCGGCTTGGCATTCTCGGCATGGGCCGGATCGGTCAGGCGGTGGCACGCCGCGCCGCTGCCTTTGGCATGCAGGTGCATTATCACAACCGCAAACGGCTGCGCCCCGAAATCGAAGAAAAATACGAGGCGACTTATTGGGAAAGCCTTGACCAGATGGTCGCGCGCATGGACGTGATTTCGGTCAACTGCCCTTCGACACCCAGTACGTTCCATCTGATGAACGCGCGGCGGCTCAAGCTGATGAAGCCCACGGCGGTGATCGTGAACACCAGCCGTGGCGAGGTGATTGATGAAAACGCCCTTATCCGGATGCTGAGCGCCAATGAACTGGCCGGAGCCGGGCTTGATGTTTATGAACACGGTACGGACGTGAACCCGACCCTGCGTGAATTGCCCAATGTCGTGTTGCTGCCGCATATGGGGTCGGCGACGCTCGAAGGGCGGATCGAGATGGGCGAAAAGGTCATCATCAACATCAAGACATTCGAAGACGGTCACCGCCCGCCGGATCAGGTGGTCCCGTCCATGCTCTGAGCAGTGCGGTCCTTTGTTGCCATTCCGTTGCCGGAAGACACCCGCGACGCCTTGGAGGCGGCCCAGTTCCGATTGCCTTTGGGCCGGATGGTGGCACGCGAAAACCTGCATCTGACGCTGGCGTTTCTTGACGATCAGCCAGAGGACGCACTGGAACACCTGCATGCCGAGCTGGAGCCTTTACGGGTGCCGGAATTCATCATTACCCTGTCCGGGCTTGGCTGCTTTGGCGGTGACAAGCCTCGGCTGGTCTTTGCGAATGTCGTACAGAATCCAGCATTGGAGAGCTTGCACCGCAAGGTTCTGGGCGCAGCACGCCGGGCGGGTATCACTGTTGCCCGCCGCCGCTTTCATCCGCATGTGACTCTTGCCCGGATACGCCCCGGCACAGGTGGCGCGGGCCGCATTGCCGATGCCATCGCGACACTGAACGACCTGCGCTTTCCCGATACGCCCGTCAAATCCATGTCGCTCTTCAGCTCTGATCTGCATCCTGACGGCCCGATCTATCACGAACTCGCCCGATATGATCTGGCGTAACAGGTGTTGCAGGCTTGGGTTGTAGGCGTAAGGTACCTTCAAGGAGGAACCTCAATGATACGCACTCTGACCAGCATGGCTGTGGTCGCCGCATTTTGCCTGCCCGCCAACGCACAGGAAACCGCCGACAGTGTCGCGCCCGAGGCCGCAACCAGCGCCGGATATCAATCCACCTCGCCTGCAGTGCAAGCTGCCCTGAAAGCCAAGAGTGGCAATCAACCGGTCGCGGCGAGCAAATGGATGGTTTCTGCGGCCAACCCGCTCGCGGTTGAGGCTGGTGCCGACATTCTACGCGCAGGTGGCAGTGCCGCAGATGCGATGGTGGCGGTGCAGACGGTCTTGGGATTGGTCGAGCCGCAATCCTCCGGTCTTGGCGGCGGAGCGTTTCTGGTCTGGTATGACGCGGCAAGCGAGACGTTGACCACGCTCGATGGTCGCGAAACGGCACCACTTGCGGCGACGCCCACACTGTTCCAGGACGAAAACGGCGAGCCGCTCAAGTTCTTTGACGCGGTCGTGGGTGGTCGCTCGGTCGGTACGCCCGGCACACCCGCATTGTTGTCCGAAGCGCACCGCCGCTGGGGGCGAACCCCTTGGCCGGCATTGTTTGGCGCCGCCATCGGCCATGCCGAGGACGGGTTTTCTGTGTCTCCGCGCCTTGCTGAACTGATTGCAAGCGATGCCGAGCGCTTGGCCCGCGCGCCGCAAACCGCCGCCTATTTCCTCCCGGACGGCGACCCCCTGCAAGCGGGGCACACATTGCAGAATCCTGACTATGCCGACACACTCCGGGCGCTCGCCGCAGATGGGGCTGACGCATTCTACACCGGCCCGATCGCTGCCGATATCGCAGCCACCGTCGCCGGTGTGCCTGACAATCCCGGCGTGCTGTCGCAGCTGGATCTGGCAATCTACGAGGTTCGGGAGAGAGAGCCCGTCTGTGTCGAATACCGGGCACATGACGTCTGTGGAATGGGCCCGCCGTCGTCCGGAGCATTGACCGTTGGACAAATCCTCGGACTGCTCTCGCCCCACGATCTGTCAGAACTCGGCCCGGACAATGCCGAAAGCTGGCGATTGATCGGGGACGCCAGTCGCCTCGCTTTTGCGGATCGTGGTCGGTACATGGCCGACAGCGATTTTGTTCCTATGCCCACTGATGGTCTGGTCGCTCCCGGCTATCTTGCTGACCGTGCCAAGCTGTTGAGTGGCGATGATGCGCTACCGGAAACAGCACCCGGCACACCGGAATTTGATCACGCATTGCTGCTGGCTGATGACGAGTCGATCGAATTACCATCGACCTCGCATATCTCGATCGTCGATCAATATGGCAATGTGCTGTCGATGACGACAACGATTGAAAACGGCTTTGGCTCGCGCCTCATGGTGCGGGGCTTTCTGCTCAACAACGAACTTACTGATTTCTCGTTTCGCAGCCACAGCGATGGTGTCCCTATCGCCAACCGCATCGAGCCCGGCAAACGCCCGCGTTCGTCCATGGCTCCGACCATCGTAATGAAGGATGGCAAGCCAGTACTCGCCATCGGCTCGCCCGGTGGCAGCCGGATCATCGGATATGTCGCGACTGGCATCATTGGCTGGCTCGACTGGGGCCTGAACATACAAGAGGCGTTGTCTTTGCCGCATGCGGTCAACCGCTTTGGCACCTATGATCTGGAAGACGGAACAAACGCGACGTCCTTGCAAGGACCGCTGGAATCGTTGGGGTACGAGGTCAACCTGCGCGACCTGAATTCGGGGCTGCACGCGATCCAGATCACTGCCGACGGGTTGCTGGGCGCTGCGGACCCCCGGCGCGAGGGAATTGCCCTCGGGGAATGATCCTGCTCTTGTAGGCGGCGGCAAACTGCGACAAATATCCCGGTGATCAGGTAGAGGAAAACTCATGGTTCAGGCAACCGACATGCCGCGCAATGAAGACGGGATCGCCGCCGCGCTCGGTGTTCTAAAGCAGCAATTTGGCGACCGGTTCCAGACCGGAGCCTCTATTCGCGAGCAACACGGCCACACCACGACCTGGATCAGGAACCAGCCCCCCGATGGCGTGGTCTTTCCGCAATCGACCGAAGAAGTCGCGGATGTCGTCAAGGTCTGCGCCACCCACAAGGTGCCGCTGATCCCCTTTGGCGTCGGCACATCGCTGGAAGGGCATGTGAACGCCCCAGCGGGTGGTATTTCGATGGATATGGGCCAGATGAACGAGATCCTTGCGGTCTATCCCGAGGATTTGAATTGTGTCGTGCAGCCGGGTGTCACGCGCGAACAACTCAACACCTATCTGCGCGATCAGGGACTGTTCTTTCCCATCGATCCCGGTGCGAATGCGACCATCGGCGGGATGACGGCAACACGGGCCTCGGGCACCAATGCGGTGCGCTATGGAACGATGAAGGACAACGTGATCGCGCTTGAGGCCGTGATGGCCAATGGCGACATCATCAAGACCGCACAGCGGGCCAAGAAATCCTCGGCCGGTTACGATCTCACCCGGCTTTTGGTCGGATCCGAAGGCACGTTGGGTGTCATTACCAAGATCACGCTGCGGCTTCAGGGTATCCCCGAGGCAATGTCATCCGCGCGTTGTTCATTTGAAACGGTCGACGCCGCCTGTCAGGCGGTGATGGCGACCATTCAGTACGGGATTCCGGTGGCCCGGATGGAATTACTCGACACGGCATCGGTCGAGGCTGTCAACGCATACTCTAAACTCGACCTGCCAGTGTCCCCGCTACTGCTGCTCGAATTCCACGGGTCCGAGGCGAGCGTTGCCGAACAATCGGCAACATTTGGTGACATTGCCGAAGACGTCGGCGGCACAGGGTTCGAATGGACCACCAACGCCGAAGAACGCAACCGGCTCTGGCAGGCGCGTCATGACTATTACTGGGCAACGCTACAGATCAGCCCCGGCAAGACCGCCATCGCCACCGATGTCTGTGTCCCGATCTCTCGCCTCGCCGAGTGCGTGGCGCGCAACAACGAGATGGTCGAAGAACTCGGGCTGACCGGGTTGATTGTCGGCCATGTTGGTGACGGGAACTTTCACACCACGCTACTGATCGACATGGCAGATCACGAGGAAATCGCCCGCGCCGAAACATTTGTCGGCAGGCTCAACGATCTTGCAATCTCGATGGATGGCACCTGCACCGGAGAACATGGGATCGGACAAGGCAAACGCCCCTATCTGACACGGGAACTGGGTGCCAGCACCCGCTATATGGCGGCAATCAAGGCGGCCTTTGATCCCCATGGCATCCTGAACCCGGGCAAAGTTCTCCCAGACTGATCACCGGCCGAGCTCAGAGAGCGGAAGGAACCGTTGTCGTCACCCGGAGAAGGGTCCGGACACGTTACGAATGACGATCATGGCAGAGTTCACGAACCTGTGGGTTTTCCAACACTCGATTAGCATTTATGCTCCGGCAGTTGTCTTGGAACTTCGGGACGCCGGCGGTAAGAGCGATGGGTGTGAGAATTCCACGTAGGCAAATGTGAAGAATTCTGTGCGCATTCTGGGCGTCACTTAAACGTACCGGCGATTCGCGCAGACCTCTCGGTAGTTTGTTACAAGTTTGGATTCTATTCTGGTGAACACCCAATCTAGCACTCCACACACATTCAGGATGGATATCCAAGCACTGCGAGGCATCGCGGTGTTGCTTGTGCTGTTGTACCATACCCAACTGTCCTTCCAGACCGCTGGCTATCTGGGTGTCGACGTGTTCTTTGTCATTTCTGGCTTTCTCATTACCAGTATTATCCGCAACGATCTGGCCTCTGGTCAGTTCTCGTTCGGAAAATTTTATTCCCGCCGGCTCCGTCGGATCATGCCCGCCTCTCTGGTGGTTATTGCACTGAGCTTTGCCGTTTCCGGCTTCTTTCTGACATCCGGCATACAGAAAAATTTCAACGAGACCGCGATCGCGTCGATATTTTTTGTATCCAACATATCGCTTTGGCTGCAATCCGGATACTTCAGTTCCGACTCTGCCCTGCAGCCGCTCCTGCACATGTGGTCATTATCGATCGAAGAGCAGTTTTATCTGTTTCTCCCCTTGTTGCTGTTTCTGATCCCACAGCGCCGGCATTTCGTCCTTGTCTGCTTGGCCCTGGTCTTAAGTTTGGTTTTGTGTCTTGCGTTCGTCTCAACCAAAACCTCTGCAACCTTTTACTTGTTGCCCACGCGGGCTTGGTCTCTGCTGCTTGGGGCCGCCTGTTCGATTGCTTTAGGCGGGCAACACGCGCCCAAAATCGACAGGCCCTTACTCGGATATATGGGTTTGGCAATTCTGATCGCCGTACCTATTTTCGCTCCGGGTAAGCAATTTGGATGGCCGCACCCGAGTGTCGATTCAGTGCTTGTGTGTTGTGCCGTCGTCCTGATCTTGGTGTTTCGGTGCCCCCTTCTGGATACCGGCGGCATGGTCAAGGTTTTGGGATGGTTCGGAAACATTTCCTATTCCCTGTATCTCGTACACTGGCCGCTCGTCGCCTTCGTGAACAACGCCTACATGTCAGAACTGCCACCGGTCTGGATACGTGTCGCCATTGCCATAGTGTCGATAGGCGCTGCCCTGTTGCTGTTTGCTACAGTTGAAAAGCCATTGCGCTATGCCTCTGGAAAGAGGCTTCGCACACAGGGGATCATGGTACTCTGCACCGTTCTGGCCTGTGTAGGGCTCGGAAAACTGGTAACGCTTGATGGGCGCACCGACGAAAATCTTGCACATCGCCTAAGACCCAATACAGGGCTGAGCGACGGCTGCGAACATGTAGACCGTTTTGTTCAAAATCAGGAATGCACGACGGGCGAGCGGCCTGATACGCTGGTTTGGGGGGACTCATATGCCATGCATCTGGTTCCCGCGTTTCTCTCAAATACCGAGGTAGTGCTTGCACAGGCAACCAAGAGCGTTTGCGGACCGATCCATGGCATCGCGCCGAAGCATTCAGATTACTTGCGTGGCACTCAGTTCATCCGGGACTGCTTCGATTTCAACCAATCCGTAATTGATTATGTCCGAGATCACCCATCGTTGGAGGTGGTCGTTCTGTCCAGCTTGCTAAACCAATATTTCTTTCTTGATGTCCAAGACGCGGACGGGAATGAGGTCGTACTGAAACCAGAGGACCTGGCCCTGGAAATCGAAAGCACAGTTGAACTGATACGCGCGGCAGGGCCAAAGGCCGTTCTGTTCGCTCCCACGCCGAGCGAGGGGGCGGGCTTTAACCCGCATTCGGGATTTGATATCGGTCTTTGCCTTGAGAGGGGTATGAGCGGATTGATCGTGGCGGGCAAGGATTCGAACTGTACGATAGATGAGTCAGTGTATCGCGCACAAGAAGCTCTCTCCCTTAGCGTTCTCGATTTGCTTGAACAGCGAGGCAACGTGCCAGTGTTTCGTTTTGATAACTTTCTCTGCGCACAGGGCGAATGTGCGGCGCGGGAAGATGACGTATTGATCTACAGAGACAAGGGGCACCTCTCCTACGAAGGATCGCAGCGACTGGGTGCGAAGTATGATCTGCTTGGGGAGGCACGCGAACTGGCACGATAGACCAGTCTTGATTCTTTGCCGATCAGTTGGAGAAGGTGACGCTGGCGTCCCAGTATCGCTAGTAAAAAGCCAACCGGCGCCAGACGCTCACCGCGTTTCAACTTTAGCTTGATATTTCACCCATCATCCAACGCGCTGAAATCGATGATTTCAGGCCGCGTTAGATGATTCAGGTTTAAGTCGAAAGGCCTCAGGGGCCGATCATGAAACAGGTCACGTTGCGCGCCTTGAGCCTGCGACAGGCGAGATCGGCAGTATCGCGCGTCATGCCAACAAAGTTCGCGTCAAAACCGGCAGATGTCTGGTTGACCTTGCGCAAGGAGCCGTCAAGCGTGGCCATTTCCGCAAGCGCCGTACGCAGCAGAACCTTTTCGGCCTGATACCGGCTGCCATAACGTCCGACGTTGATGCCCCAATGCTGCCCACCGGATGTCGAGAGCCGCGTGACGATTTCCGGTTCTTGTGGTTCAGGGGGTTTGGTTGGCTTCACGAGGGCGACCGTCAGTTCGGCGGGGCGAGCTGTAGGCCTTGGCACCGATACGCTGGTAGAGGTCAGCGTGGCCTCTGCGACGTCGACCTTTGGTGTCTCGGCGGCGGCTGTAGCAACGCTTTGCGAGGCTGCGGCGATTGCCGCCTCGACGCTGGCCTGCACCTTGTCTCCATCCGCGGCGGCTGCCGTGACGACGGTTTCAGCAACCTCTATCGACGGGCTTGGGCGCAGGCGTGGTCGCAGGCTTTTTTGGACTGACGCGACGACCCTAACGGTCTTGGCCGCTGTCGTGCCGCCCGCCGCCGCTACGTTTCCCGCATAGGCCGGGCGTGCTGGCTTGCGAAGAGCCGCGCGGGACGGTGCCCGGCGAAAGCCCATGTCCAGAAGTTCGGCCACTCTCGCATTGCGCGACGCCGTGGATTTGCCACCAAACACGGTGGCGATGACGCGTTCATTGCCACGCTGTGCCGAGGCCACGAGATTGAAACCCGCTGCTCGTGTATAACCTGTCTTGATGCCGTCGGCGCCTTTGTAGGATTGCAGAAGGCGACGGTTGGTATGGCTGACCCTCTTGACCCCTGCATCCGCAGTCTGCCGGGAGAACAGGTTGTAATATTGCGGGTAATCATAAATCACATGCCGCCCCAGAGCAGTCATGTCGCGCGCGGTCGAGAGATGCCCGCTTTCGGTCAGCCCATGGGCGTTCTTGAACGTCGTCCGCGACATTCCCATCGCCTTGGCTGTGCGGTTCATCCGCCGGGCAAAGGCCGCCTCGCTGCCGCTGATTGCCTCTCCGATGGCAGTAGCCGCGTCATTGGCGGATTTCACTGCAGCGGCACGAATGAGATACCGCAGCGCAATGGTTTGACCCGACCTCAAGCCCAGTTTTGACGGAGGTTCAGATGCGGCATGCTTGGAGATCCGCACCTTGGTATCAAGTGTGATTTCACCATTACGCACCGCTTCGAATGCAATGTAGAGTGTCATCATCTTTGTCAGGGACGCCGGATGCAGCCGGGTGTCAGCATTTCGCGAATGCAACACCTTACCACTTCGAGCGTCAATTACATGAGCCGCATACGGAGCTGCCAAAGCGCTGATAGGCATCAGCACCGACAACCAGAATGCGATAAAAATAGAATGGCCCCTCTGGGCCGGACGTATACGCCGAACCTGCACGATCATTGCCTCTGTCTGCCTCGGGCCGCCGGTTTTCCGGCTGACACTTTGATTATTACGATGACCGTAACACAGGAGTCGGTTAAAATAAACCCATTGGTTGCAGGCTGTTACCCGATCTGGACATGGGAAATTCAGCTAGATGTAGTGGTCGGAAGCGCATCAGCAACTAGACCCGCGATTTCCGCAGCGCGTGCCGTTTGGCTCGGGCTCATGCGCCTTGGCGATCCTTCGTGTCGGAGTACTTGGGTATGTCGTCATCGAAATGGCCGCTAGCACAGCGGGCGCTGGCGTCGAACAATCCAAGTGAATTTACCAAGATGATTTACAGGAACAATCGCAAAGCTGCCCCCAGTGTCGATGCGACCAGCAAAATTCTGATGATGCCCCAGTGGAGCCGAAAGGCCAGAAAGCCGCTGAGGATGAACAGCGCCCCGGCGAGCCATTCGAACGTTGCGAAATTTGGTTGCCATAGTGTTACGGGCCCCAATTTCTGAAGGCTGACCTCAGCAAAGAGAACATGCAGCGCAAACCAGACCGACAGGTTGAGGATGACGCCGACGACGGCGGCCGTGATCCCCTTGAGCGCATTTCTCAGTCTTGATTGGCTCGCAATCCATTCGATGTAGGGTGCGCCAGCAAATATCCAGAGAAAGCAAGGTGCGAAGGTCACCCACAGCGTTACTGCGGCCGCGCTCATCCCAAGGGAAATCCCGCCTTCCTTGTATCCGGCGAGAAAACCAACGAACTGTGTGACCAGTATGAGTGGGCCGGGTGTGGTCTCTGCCAACCCCAGAGCGTCGACCATTTCGCCTGCGGTCAACCAGCCAAACTGAACAACGACATCCTGCGCCATATAGGCGAGAACCGCATAGGCCCCGCCAAAGGTCACGATAGCCAGCGTGGAAAAGAACTGGCCCACGTCAACCAGCACATCGGCCGCACCCAACACATCAAGCGCGACAAGCGGCACCAGCCAGATTGCCAGCCATGTAACAACCGTGCGGAGTGTCGCTCCAACCGACACATGTGCCATATCGACAATCTGCGGTTTCTCTGGCGCAGACGGCATCAAGGCACCGACAAGCGCGGCGATCAACACGATCACCGGATAGGGTATGGAAAAGAAGAATATCCCGACGAAGGCCAGCCCCGCGATGATCCAGTGTGCCCTTTGCGACAAGGCTTTCTTTGCCACACGCAACAATGCCTCGACCACAATCACCAGGACCGCCGCCTTGATTCCGTAAAACAGCGCCTCGACCAGTGGCACGTCGCCAAAGATGGCATAGATCGCAGCCAGCGCCATGATCACCGCCGCACCCGGCAGGACGAACAGCAGTCCCGCAATCACCCCACCGACAGTGCCGTGCAATCGCCAGCCCGCATAGGTGGCCAACTGCATCGCTTCTGGCCCTGGCAGCAACATGCAAAAGCTCAGCGCGTTCAGAAATTGCCGCTCTGAGAGCCAGTCGCGCTCTTCGACTATCTCCTTATGCATAAGCGCGATCTGTGCCGCCGGACCTCCAAACGATAAGATACCGATCTTCCACCAAACCCGAGTCGTTTCGGTAAGAGACGGAGGCACGCTCGTTATTGTTTCGCTGGAACTGTTCATGATTTAGGCTTTCATCGACGCGGCGGGCCAGTCATGCCCTTCCTCGGTAGCGTCCCGCGCCCAGCGGTAAAAGGCGTCATACAGCGCCATGCCGGCTTCAACTTGCTCCAAGTCATCGCGATACATCCGCGACAGACCAAGGGATGCAGCAAGAAGCCCAGCGGCCTCGGGCGCCAGATCATGCCTGTTGGTATCGGCCCCGCACACGATCAGTGCCAATCGCGCAAGCGCTTCGTTTCCAATACCAAACTCTTCAATCATCGTATCGAATGTGCAGTTCTCACCACGATGGCTCCAGAACACATCCGCGATATCGAAAGGAGTTGCATTGAACCGCTCAGCGACACTGTTTACCTGCGATGGCGCCACGAACAAAAACCGGGCCTCTGGATCAACAAACCTGCGTATGAGCCAAGGGCAGGCAATGCGGTCGATTTTTGGCCTGTGGCGCGTCACCCAAACGGTACGGCCTGCATCATCCATCGGCGGCAACTTGTCCGCCAGAAGCATGGGATATCCGGCGTCCCTCCAAGCGAACTGTCCACCTTCTAGGACTTCGGCCTTTACGCCTGCCGAGCGCAGCAAGGCCGCCGCACCTTGGCTGATCTTCAAGCCCTTTTGACAGTAAACAACCACTGAACGGCCCGTCAATTTTCTGGCCAAGTCGAGTACGTTCCGAAACGGGTGTCGAATTGCGCCGGGGATCAATCTTGGATCGTCATCGAAGTCTTGATCAATGCGTACATCAAGCACTGCGGGACAGTCAGGTGTCCCCACCAGACGAGCCATAGTCGATACGGGAATTTCATTATACGACGCCATAAAGCATCCTCCATGCAAAGGTCCGGACGGATGCAAGATTGGGCTGGCGCCTCACGGGGTTCTCGCAGACCCCAGTCCATATATTTTAGCCGCGCCCCACACCCCTGTCAAACGCGAGAGCCGCCGGTGCTGGCCTCGCAGCGTCGGCTCGCAGTCCGAATGTTAATTCCTGCCATCTGGTGTACCGGGTCAATGCTAGGGTCTGGACCCATTGATTTCAGGCGAGCATCATGATTCACCGCCGGAAAACTGAGCGGTGATATGTCTGATCTTTTCTGGTTGAGCGACGCGCAGATGGCGCGTTTGAAGCCCTATTTTCCGAAGTCGCACGGCA
>NZ_JBDWLR010000043.1:0-9387 GCF_039973035.1 Sedimentitalea sp. | reverse complement strand
GATTTGCTTTCATCGACGCCTGGAAAGAAGAATGGTCTGTCGAGTTTCTCTGCCAGATTATGCGGGTCACATCGCGGGGGGGGCGTGCTTGGCAGGTGCGCCCGATGAGCCAACGTTAGCATGATGATATGGTGCTTTTGGCCCATATGTGCTGCTTCGTGCTGATATCGATGGTGAGGGCGTTGCGGATATGCAGATCAAACTTGATGATCTACAATCAATCTCAGTCACAGATTTCATTTTGTAGACAAATGAACTGTTACTTTTCGGTCACCCATTCTGGGTGGCCGATTTCATCCAAACACTCCACGATTTCATTGTGAAATTCCGGCTTATAGCGGCCCAATACATCGCTGGTATTTCGCTTGGTCGTACGCGCCTTGAAGGTGATGGGATCCAACCCCAAGTGCTCAACAATCTTGTAAATCCCGTCTGTCATCAGCCCTTCATACGGGATTTCAAGATATCCATGTTTGCATTTCTTGTCGTACCAATTGAACAGCCATGACCGCGTTTCGACATACTCAAGGAATGCCTCTCGATCAAAGTCGATTTGCGGACGGGGCAGTCCATCCGCAAACAAATGTCGGGCTGATTGTTTTAAGCGCACCAGCTCAAAAGATGACAAACACGCCAGATGGTTTTTGCGATTGAGTACGATTTTTTTTATGCTCGGGTCCTTTGTCATCAAGGAGATTGCGCGCAACGAAGACCTGATTTGACCTGGCCAAGCTTTGAGGCCAACACATTTTGGTCCCGGCGTGAAATTGAGAATATCATACATGTAACCGCCGGGATCTGTCTCTAGTTTGGACAAATCAAGCCCGTTCTGAACTTCGTCCAGCAGTGCCAGCTGGTTCTTTTTACCCCTAAAAAATGGCGAGCCGTGGCAATAAATATCGGGATGGGTGTTCAGTGTTGTCGTCAAAGCCGTGCTGCCCGAACGGGCCGCTGCAAGAACGACAAATCGCGTTTCGACCTTCACAAGCGATACCCCAAAAGCGTGTATTTCTGGCTATCTACCGCTAAGTCGGTGAGCGCACAAGAATGATCGACTATCAAAAATCAATTCATCTTTTTTCATAATTTAGCTTGTAGGCTCTCGATGGCTCGCTCTAAATCGGAGAACTTCGGCATAGCAATCCCCTTAAGCTCACCGTTCGCATAACGCTTGTCTTGATTTGCTGCCAAAGCTTCAAAAATTAACGCGTTCACCGAGAATTGTGACCGCTCTATTCGTTCAATGATGGCGGTAACGCCCAAATCAACGGTCGCTTTAGCGCAAGGCACGCGCCAGGTCCTGCATTGCGCCACGTTCCCCAAGGTCCAAAGCGCGCGGCAAGTGGGCTGTCACCGGCAAAGGTGTTGCAGGTTTTCAAGAATAACCGGGTTGGATTTGACTGCATTGGATAATCGGTCGCGCACGCGTTTGCGGTGGCTGCGGATGATGGCGCTGCCACCAGAGAACCCCATGCGATACAACGCATCGAATTCCTGCAACAGGTACTTCCAACTCGGGCAATCTTGCAGACGTGTAGGATCAACTGGGATATCGGCCGAAAACGCGGTCTCTTTGAAAGGTGTTCTAGATTTCTATAGGCCCAAGATCATATCAGCCGCCTTTTCCGCAATCATGATTGTGGGTGAATTTGTGTTGCCTGACGTGATTGTCGGCATGACAGAGGCGTCAACCACCCGAAGGTTCTCGATCCCGTTCACGCGCAAGTCGGGCCCAACGACAGCGGCATCATCCGGCCCCATACGGCACGTACCGACAGGGTGAAAAATCGTGGTACCGATGTCGCCAGCCATATGGGCCAAATCTGCATCCGACTGATACGCCGCACCGGGGCTGATTTCAGAGGGCTTGTATTTGGCCATCACAGCCTGATCTGCGATTTTACGGGCAAGGCGGATGGCACGCACCGCAACCTGACGATCCCCTTCGGTGCTCAGGTAGTTGGGGTCAATCGATGGATGGGACTTCGGGTCTTTTGACGTGATATGCACCGAACCGCGGCTTTGCGGCCGGACAGGCACGACACTGGCCGTAAAGGCCGGGAACGGATGCAAAGGATCGCCGAATTTATCAAGCGACAATGGCTGGACGTGAAATTCGAGGTCGGCGGTTTCGACCTCGGGCCCGGACTTTGCAAAGATACCCAACTGGCTGGGGGCCATCGACATCGGCCCTGACCGTTTCAAGGCATATTCAAGCCCAATCCCCATGCGTCCCCAAAGCGAGCCTGCGCGTTGGTTCAACGTTTTCACGCCTTCCACGCGGAACGCAGTACGCAGTTGCAGATGATCTTGCAGGTTCTCACCAACCGCATCGATTTGATGAACGACCTCAATCCCCTGTGCGCCAAGAACCTTTGGATTGCCAATTCCCGACAGCTCCAGCAATTGCGGCGACCCGATTGCACCTGCGGACAAGATCACCTCGCCGCGCGCTTTGTAGGTGGTTTTCACGCCACGCACATCCACGTCCAAACCCGTCGCGCGTTTGCCCTCAAACAAGACCTTCTGGACTTGCGCTTGGGTGACGACCTTGAGGTTCTCACGAGACTTCACAGGACGCAGGAAGCCTTTGGATGTGTTCCAGCGCCAGCCACCCCGCTGGTTAACCCGAAAGTAGGCCGAACCTTCGTTGTCGCCGCGATTGAAATCCTCGACCTTCGCAATCCCGGCCTGTTCGGCGGCATCACGGTAGGCGTCCAAAATCTCCCATGTCAGGCGTTGTTCCTCAACCCGCCATTCGCCACCGGCCCCATGCATTTCGTCTTCGCCTGCATAGTAATCCTCGGACTTTTTGAAGTAGGGCAAGACATCGTCCCAGCCCCAGCCAGGGTTCCCCATCTGGCGCCAGCCATCATAGTCACGCGCCTGGCCGCGCATATAGATCATGCCATTGATCGACGAACACCCCCCAAGCACGCGCCCGCGCGGATAGTTCAGCGCACGACCATTCAGCCCGTGTTGATCCTTGGTCTTAAACCCCCAATCCGTCCGAGGGTTGCCCATACAATACAGGTATCCGACAGGGATATGGATCCAGATATAATTGTCTTTGCCGCCTGCTTCTAATAGCAGAACACGGTTCTTGGGATCCTCAGATAGGCGATTGGCAAGAACGCAACCTGCCGATCCGCCACCCACGATGATATAGTCAAACTCTTGAGAATTTCCGGTCATGATACGACTTTCATGTTTGCGTTAAGACAGGTGTTGATTGCCAGCAGGGTGCGTGGTCTTTGTCGACCAACACAGCCCGGACTCCTTCGGCCAGATCGGGATGGCGGATGGCGCGCTGCATGGCTTCAAATTCACGCGCAAGGCAGTCTTTGAGCGACGCGTCCCGCCCGCGTCGCAGCAACCGCATGGTTTCTTGCAGGCTGCGCGGTGAGACTTTATCAAGCGTCTTACGCGCGGATTCTGATCCTACCGCAGTGCGTTTTGACAAACAGTCTTTGATGCTGCAAAGCGTCGATTGATCAAAACACATGGTATTGGCCGCAAGGCTTAACATGCTGCTTTGATAGCCGGGGACCGCGCAAAAACTTTCTAGGACAGTGTCCAACGCTGCCTCAGGCACGCCAAGCGCGCTCTCAAATCCATTTACATCGTCCTGGGGCAACATGTGGGTTGAAATGCCCAACGTTTGTGCATCAAAGCCCGCAACGTGCGCGCCGGTCAGGCCCATCCAAAAGCCGCCAAAATGCGGCATGCGGGGCAGGAAATAGCTGCCGCCGACGTCGGGGAAAAACCCAATTGCGGTTTCGGGCATGGCAAACCGGGCACGATCCGTCGCAACGCGGACATCGCATTGCATGACAAGACCTAAGCCCCCGCCCATGCAGACCCCGTCAACCAAAGCGATGATGGTTTTTGCATAGCCGGACATGCGTTGGATCAGGCTGTATTCTTCTTGGAAGAACTGTTCGGCGTCTGCGAAATTTTGCGCCAATGATAGGGTGCGGATCCGGCGCATATCACCACCCGCACAAAACGCGCGATCCGTGTCGGATCTCAGAAGCACGCGATCAATGGTCGGGTCGTCCTCAAACCGGTCCAATGCCCGATCAATGTCGCGCACCATGTCGAGCGTAAGCGCATTCATGGCCTGCAGGCGGTTAAGGCCAATGATCCCGATCCGGCCAGCTTGCGCCACTGTGATATGCGATTGATCCGACATGGTGTACATAGGGGCCCGACTGATTACCGGTTGCGGAAGACGGGCGCGCGTTTGGCAACAAATGCGGCCATACCTTCTTTCTGGCCGTCAGTGGCAAAGGCTGCCTGAAACAAGCGACGTTCGTGCATCACACCCTCGGACAGATTGGATTGGAACGCATAGTTCACGGCCTCTTTGGCCATTGCTACAGCAGGAGCGTTCAGTCCGGCGATCTGATGGGCGGCCTCAAGGGCGGTTTGCAAAAGCTCGTGGCCCGGGACGACACGTGCCACGATGCCAGAGGCTTTGGCCTCGACTGCGTCCACTGTGCGGCCCGTCAGGATCATGTCCATCGCCAGCGATTTCCCGATGGATTTCGACAGCCGCTGCGAGCCACCAATGCCGGGCAAGATGCCGAGCTTGATTTCGGGCAAACCGAACTGTGCATCCTCTGACGCGATGATAAAATCGCACAGCATCGCCAGCTCAAACCCGCCACCAAGGGCAAAGCCGCTGACGGCAGCAATCACGGGCTTCTGAATGAAACGCATCTGGTCCCAATCGGCAAAAATATCGTTGCTCAACAATTCTACCAGCGTCTTTTCCGCCATTTCTTCGATGTCGGCCCCCGCAGCAAAGGCGCGCGGGCTGCCGGTGATGACGACAGCGCCGATACGGTTATCCGCATCGAAAGCCTTTAACGTGGCCATGACCTCGGCCGCCAATTGCAGGTTCAGGGCGTTCAACTGCTTGGGGCGGTTCAACGTGATCAAACCGACATGTTCGCGCCGCTCGACAATGATTTCCTCAAGCGTTGTGCGTTCGATGGTTTTTTCGGCGGATTTTTCAGCTTTTGATTTTGCTGTCTTGGCTGTCATTGGTTTTTCTCCCACGTCTGGTGTCAGCGCTTTAGCCCGAAAGACGCCCAGCCAAAGTCTTCGGCATCGGTTTGTGCGTGTTTCTTGGCTGTTTGGTTTTGGTCATAGGCCTCTGCGTCGGCCATAACTTCGGCGAGGATGTCCTCGCGGTGCTGGTTCAGCGCCGGAGCCACCTGTGCGGTTGCCGGATCTATGTCTTTATAGGCTGACAACTTTACCGGATTGCCCGCAGTGCGGAATGGCTTGGCGCTTTTGCCTTCGACCTGCACAATCATATTACGCGACAAAAGCTGCGGATGATCGAGGATCCGGTCGATCGTATTGATGGGGCCGCAGGGCACGCCGACCTCGTTCAGTTCGTCCAACCAGTGCTGCACCGGCATTTTGGATGTCACGGCATCGATGGCTGCGACCATCTTGGGCCGGTTGCGCACCCGCAGATCATTGGACGAAAAATCAGGGTCCATCGCCAAATCCGGCGCGCCAATCGCGTCGGCCATCAGCAGGAACAGCTGGTCGTTGCCTGCCGCGATCACAAAGCGTTCGTCTTTGGCCTGAAACGTCTCAAACGGCGCCAAGGACGGGTGGCAATCACCAGTGCGCGTAGGCACTTTGCCTTCTACGTCAAACCGAGCAAGAGCGGTTTCCATCAAAGCGGCCTGACAATCGAGCATGCCGATATCAACACGCTCGCCCTGTGCGTTCTGTGTGCGCCGATAAAGGGCTGCCAAAATGCCGATAACGCCGAACAAAGCCGCGCCTAAATCACCAAAGCTGGTGCCGACACGGGCCGGGCGTTCACCGGGCCAGCCGGTCAAGCTCATCACGCCCCCCATGGCTTGGACAACCATGTCATAGCCCGGCAGATCAGACATCGGGCCAGAATGGCCAAAGCCGGAAATAGACGAATAGATCAGATGCGGATGGGTCTTGGCCAAACGCTCAGCGCCATAACCGAGGCGGTCCATCACGCCCGGGCGGAAATTCTCAACCAGCACGTCGGATGTGTCCAACAATCGTTCCAGCAATTCCCGATCACGGGGCGATTTGATGTCCAGAACGATGCTTTCTTTGCCGCGATTAAAGCACATGAAATATGCGCTTTCAGCGTCAACGAAGGGCGGGAACGCCCGTGTGTCATCACCGGTGCCGAACTTTTCGACCTTGATGACCCGCGCGCCCAGATCGGCCAGCACCATGGTACAATATGGCCCTGCCAGAACCCGCGAAAAATCAAGGACTGTGATCCCACTAAGCGGGCCGCCATCAAGTTTTTCGTCTTTTGAATTTTGCATGGTCTGCCTCCTCCCAAAGTGACGCGGTTACTGGGCGACCGGCATCGCAAACTCAGCACCCTTCGAAATGCTTTCCGGCCAGCGTTGCATGATCGATTTCTGTTTTGTGTAGAACCGCACGCCTTCTTCGCCGTAGGCATGGGTGTCGCCGAACAGGCTTTTCTTCCAGCCACCGAACCCATGCCACGCCATTGGCACCGGGATCGGCACGTTGACGCCAACCATGCCAACTTGGATCTTGCGGCCAAATTCACGCGCAGCATTGCCATCGCGGGTGAACAGGCTGACACCGTTGCCAAATTCATGGGCATTGATCAGATCGACACCTTCCGCGAAATCCTTGACGCGAACGCAGGCCAATACAGGGCCGAAAATCTCTTCGCGGTAGATGGTCATATCGGGGGTCACATTGTCGAACAAAGTGCCGCCCAACCAATAGCCGTCCTCAAAGCCCTCGACCGTGAAATCGCGCCCGTCCACAATAAGGTCAGCGCCTTCGGCGGCACCTTTTTCGATGTAACCTTTGATGCGATCATGGGCTGCTTTGGTCACGACCGGACCCATCTCTGCATCCAGCTCCAGCCCGTTCTTGATCTTTAGATCGCGGGCCCTCTCGGCCAGCATTGGCACGATCTTGTCGCCAACATCCCCCACAAGGGTCGCGACTGAAATCGCCATGCAACGCTCTCCTGCCGAACCGTAGGCCGCACCGATCAGCGCATCGACGGCCTTTTCCAGATCTGCATCAGGCATCACCAACATGTGGTTTTTTGCGCCACCCAAGGCCTGCACCCGCTTGCCGTTGCGCGCTCCGGTCTCGTAGATGTAATTTGCAATTGGCGTAGAGCCAACGAAGGACACGGCCTTCACATCGTCATGGGCCAATAGGGCATCAACAGCGACTTTATCGCCCTGCACCACATTAAACACGCCATCGGGGAAGCCTGCCTCTTTCATCAACTCCGCATACATCAGGGCGGGCGTCGGATCCGTGGGCGACGGTTTTAGAACAAAGGTATTCCCAGCGGCGATTGCGACAGGGAACATCCACATCGGCACCATGACCGGAAAGTTGAACGGGGTCACACCAGCAACAACGCCCAGCGGTTGGCGCAGGGTCCAGTTGTCGATCCCCGTAGACACCTGGTCGGTGAAATCACCCTTAAGCAGTTGCGGGATTCCGCAGGCAAATTCAACAATATCAATGCCGCGCTCAACCTCGCCACGAGCATCGGTGAAAACCTTGCCATGCTCGAGCGTGATCGCGCGGGCCAGGTCATCCTTGTTCTCATTCAGCAGGTTCAGAAAGCGGTTCATCAACCTTGCGCGCCGGATCGGTGGCATATCGGCCCACGCCGGAAACGCCTTTTGAGACGCGGCAACAGCCATGTCCACATCCTCGACCCGTGCAAGATCAACGATCCCAGTTTGGGCACCTGTTGCCGGGTTAAACACGGCTTGGGTTGCAGCATTCGCACCAGCGTATGATTTGCCGTTGATATAATGTCCGATCGGGTGAATAGTCATAGAACGCTCCGATATTGAGTTCTTTGGCAATATGTCGACTTTGAACATCACAATCCAATGAATATTGGCACCCTACATTATAAGGAGTACTTATATTGAGATCCGTTCAAGACATCCGCGTGCTTGATGCGTTCATCACTGTGGCCCGCGAAGGAAACGTGTCGCGAGCAGCCGAAAAATTGCACCTGACGCAGCCCGCTGTCAGCCTGCAACTGAAGCGTTTGGCGCAAGATACAGGCCTGACGTTGTTCACACGCACGTCCAAAGGGCTGGAACTGACACGGGACGGAACAGCACTGATCGCGAAGGCTGAAAAGGTGCGCGCCGCATTGACCGAATTCGGCCAAACCGCGCGCAGGGTCAGCGGCGATGTGCGCGGCACTTTGCGTATCGGCACCATTGTCGATCCAGGGTTCATCCGCTTGGGCCAGTTTTTGTCGTTGTTGGTGGAAGGGTTCCCTGATTTGCGGACGAAACTTACGCACGGTATGAGCGGCGAGGTGATCAACCGTATCATTGCTGACCACATCGATGTTGGATTCTATCTTGGAAGTCTGGCCCCTTACGAACCCGCGATTGATCCCGACCAACTCGACGGAGCGTCCCTTTTCCATGAACGAGAGCTGACAACATTCACCTACCAAGTTCTGGCTCCGAAAGGATGGGAGGATCGCGTTATTGGCAAAGACTGGCAGGCGCTGGCCGATCTGCCATGGATCGGCACGCCTCAAGACTCGGTCCATTGCCGGCTTTTGGATGCCGAGCTGTCCGAGGACGGCATCACACCCAACTACGTTTGTTCGGTGGACCAAGAACCGTCCATGTTAGCGATGGTGCGCTCTGGGGTTGGACTTAGCCTTTGTCGGGAATCTATTGCGCTAGATGAAATGCAAACGCGCGGTCTTGTTGTCGCCGATCAGGTGTCGATCCAAACATCGCTCCGCTTTATCACTCTGAAGTCCCGCGCCAAAGATCCAAACGTCAAAGCGGCGTTCGAGGTTCTTGCCTCAGCATGGGACTAGCAACCCAAAAAATGGGCGTCGTGTGATTTGAAACGAGCTCGCCAGTTTTCCGCAGCAAGTTTGTCTCGATGAGACAATAGCTGACGTTCATGCAGATCGCAGCATTTGCGACTATGGGCCTATTTCGTTGGTGAAGTCTCTGTTGCTTTGCGGCAGGTCCTTTGCTTCTCTCGTTATTGTAGGGTGAGTGGGGATTTGATGATGATGGGTGTTCAAGAAGCTCTGGGGCGGTTGTTTTACGACTTTGATATAGAGGCACATGTCCCTGCTAATCACATATTGCGTGAGGTCTCTGGACCTGTCGCGGTTTGATGCCGTTCTTTTGATAGCATTTATTGCAACAAAGGCGATGAACTATGCCCCGCCCGGCAGGGTTATGCGAAGCATGATCCCGAGAGGGGACTGAAACGGACGGACGAATTCCGGCAAGATGCGGTGCGTATCGCGCTGACAAGTGGGCTTACGCGCAAGCAGGTGGCTAACGATCTGGG